>JANQKJ010000202.1 GCA_028281205.1 Gammaproteobacteria bacterium | reverse complement strand
TATCAGTTGAAGAAAATATGTTTGTTGTTTGGGAATATCGTATTGAAGGTAATACTCTGTTAGATAGCAAAGATATCGAAAAGGCTGTGTACGCATTTTTAGGGCCTGAAAAATCTCTCTCTACGGTAGAGCAGGCACGAACTTCTTTGGAAGAGCGCTATCGAGTTAAAGGATATGGCACTGTTTTAGTAAACATACCTGAGCAGAATGTAGACTCAGGTGTGATTGAGCTTCAAGTTGATGAAGCGGTAATAGATAGAGTTAAAGTGAGCGGTTCGCGTTATTTCTCAAACAGGAGAATTAAAGCACTTGTACCTTCACTTAAAGAAAATGAAGTTCCAAATATTAATGAAATTCAGCAAGACCTTGCGTTATTAAATTCGCGTTCAGCAGACCGTACAATTACTCCAGTCATTAGGCCGGGAAAAACACCAGGCAGTGTTGAAATGGAGCTTAAAGTTAAAGATGAGTTACCACTACACTACACAGTTGAAGTTAACGATCGAGCCACAGCTGATACGACTGATTATCGACTAAATACGTCAGTTTCATTTAACAACCTATGGCAAAAAGAACATGGAGCAACGTTGAGTTTTCAAACAGCGCCTAAAGATAGGAATGAAGTAGATGTATGGTCGTTGAACTACTTATATAAGCCAGAAAGATCTCGTAACCTGTTTCTATTTTACGCAGTTGATTCTGATAGTGATGTTGCAACTGTTGGAGATTTATCTGTGATTGGACAAGGAAAGATTTTTGGTACACGTGCAATACTACCACTCTCACCTGCCGGTGACTTATTTCACAACATTATTGCAGGTTTTGATTACAAGGATTTTGATGATGACATTATTTTAGGTGGCTTAGCTAGTGATGATCTCGCCCAGGAAGTTGATTATGGCGTGTTTACAGCAACTTATGATGGGTCGCTAACTGGAAGTGATAGTCCTGTGCGTTTTAATGTAGGAACTAAATTTAGTATGCGGGGATTATTTAGTAACGACGATGAATTTGAAAATAAACGATTTGGTACAGATCCCAATTTCCTGGTAGTAAATGCCGGAATAAGTAAAAGCTTCCCAATTTCTAATTTTAATTTAAGTACACGAGCATCTGGTCAATTTACGGGTGAGCCACTGATTAGTAATGAACAATTTAGTATGGGTGGGCAAAACAGTGTTCGCGGTTATTTAGAGTCCGATGTTCTTGTTGATCAAGGTATTGTTGCCAGCGCAGAACTTCAATCTCCGGCTTTGTTTGTAGATAAATATGAATGGCTGAGCTTTTTGCAGTTGTATACATTCACTGATTGGGCTACAGGAGAACTCAGGGAAGCTCTACCAGAACAAGAAGATAAATTTGACCTATTGGGTGTTGGTGCAGGTATTCGATTCACTTTGTGGGACTTTATTGATGCTTCTGCAGCATGGGCCAGACCGTTGAAAGACACTAATGCTACAGATACCAATGACGACCGAATACATATCTCAGTGAGATATCGCCGCTAAGACTTATTTGTCATAAATCTATAATTTTTTCGTAACTTGTATCGAATAACATCTCGAAATGCTGAAAATATCTAATACAATATTGCAGTTTAGTCATAAACTGCCTGCTTGGTCTTTTTATGAGTCATTTCGCAGGACTTTAATAAAATTACTGCATGTATTGTGTTTTGCATTAGTCCCAATACTTTCTTACTCAGAGCAGCGACCAACATTACCTAATCCATGCGGTGGGGGTGCATGTGGTTCTAACGCCAGTCAATTTGTTTCCGCAGGGCAGGCAACATTTTCAACATCAGCGGATGGAGTTTCGGCAACTATCAACCAGGAGTCTGAACGCGCAATATTAAATTGGCAGAGTTTTGATATTGGTAGGCATAATAGGGTTGATTTTATACAACCAAATAGTTCATCCACTGCGCTTAATAGAATATTCCAGGATGTACCTAGCGAAATTCTCGGTGCATTAAATGCCAATGGACAGATTTATCTCATCAATAACAATGGCATCGTATTTGGAGAAGGTGCACAAGTTAATGTAGGAGGATTGATAGCTTCTACATTAGATATTTCAGATGAGATTTTTCTCAATCAAGATATTGCTACCGCGCTTAATAATGGTTTAGCTGCATTTGAAGGAGGTACTGAATTAGGAGCAGAAATTAAATTGGAAAATGGTGCGGTGCTAACGTCTGCTGATGGTGGTCGAATCTTTTTATTTGCACCTAAAGTGACCAATGAAGGAAAAATACAGACTCCTGGTGGTCAAACTATACTGGGTGCCGCTGAGGACAAAGTATATTTATATTTAGCTGGTGCTGATACAGGTATACGTGGATTGTTAGTTGAACTGGAAACTGGCGGAGACGTTGAAAATGTAGGAGACATTGTTGCTGAGCGAGGAAACATCACACTCATTGGCCAAGCAGTTCGACAATCTGGCTTGCTATCTGCCAACACGACTGTTCAAGAAAATGGATCTATCAGACTGCTAGCAAGAGATGGTGCGAGTATTGTTAATAATAATACTCGAGCGCTAGCAACAAATACAGGCGATGTGATTATAGAGGAAGGTAGTAGAATAGAAATACTACCTGATTATCAATCTGAATTGACCGCCACTGATGTCTTGGCAGACCAGGTAGCCTCCACAATAGAAATATTAGGTAAAACGGTCGAATTCAAGAGTAATACTCTCACTCGTGCTATTGGTGGACAAATAGATGTTACCGCGACAAATAATCCAGCTATAAGTGATGTATCGCAAACACCCGATGATTCACGCATTTTAGTCAATGCGGGTGCTGTAATAGATGCATCGGGTGATACAACCGCTACAGTTTCTGCTTCACGCCATCAAGTTGAAGCAGAAATAAGAGCGAATGAATTAGCTGATACACCCGTGCAAAAAAATGGGCCTCTTCAAGATGAGACCATACTTATAGATGCAAGATTTGGAACCGAAGCGGCTGATGTCTCTAATGCCTTGCTCTCAATTGAGCGAACAGTGGCAGAGCGTTTATCCGTAGGTGGAGATATCAACTTTAAATCTGATGGCGATGTTATGTTAAGCCAGGGAGCTACAATTGATGTATCAGGGGGTCAGGTTAATTACATGTCTGGTGTAGTAAGGACTTCTCAACTTGTGCTGGGTGATCAAGTAGTAGATATTTCCCAAGCAGATAAGAATGTTCGCTACGATAGTTTAGCTGATACATTAAATACTGTTATTTTACCAGATTATGTAGAGGGTAAAGATGCAGGTGCTTTCACTATTTCATCAAATGATGCTGTTATTGAAGGAAATTTGGTTGCCAGGACGACTCGTGGAATATTTCAGCAGCAACTTCCATCGTCTCTTAATAATGTTCCTCAATATGCACGTTCTTTTGAGCAAGCGCCATTGTCAGGAAGTTTCATACTAGATTTGAGTTCTAATTTTTTCAACAAAGACGTCGCAATTGTTAATAATTTATTTGCTAATCCAGAATCGCCGCTGCTAATAAACGAAAGTTTGCCATCTGATCATATTGTACGTATCAATAACTCATTCATTAACAATGCCTCTTTAGGTGAATTCAACATTAATACACGTGGAAAGTTATCAATAGAAAATTCATCTTCAATCGTAATGAACACAGGTGGCGAATTCAATATCGTTGCCAGTCAAGTATCTGTTAATGGATCTATTCGAGCAACTGGTGGCGAAGTAAATTTTGATATTGATAGTACAGTTAATCCTTCTGCCGATGGTTCGTTTGTACTTAGTGATGGTTCAGTGATTGATACTTCGGGGGCCTGGGTTAATGATCGTGCTGATGCTCTCTTGCGTAGAACATCATCAAATCCAATCCTAGCCATAGATGGTGGCAAAGTTTCAATTGAGGCAAATGGAGATTTGCTACTGGGTAATTCAAGTATTATTGATGTGTCAGGGAGTGGTTATTTAAATTCTTCTGAACAGTTGACGGCTGGTAAAGGAGGTTCAATTAACCTGGTGACAAGAAGACTTGGAGAAGATACGCAGTTAGCTTTAAATGGTAGTTTGCTTGGTTATGCATTCGCAGATGGTGGTGAACTCTCAATTGAAGCGAATGGCTTTATTGTCAATTCAACAGGCGTATCGAGTGATCCAAATTTATTTGGCTTAAGCTCATCTTTCTTTTCTGAAGGAGGATTTTCAAGTTTTAACATCACTGCTAATCGTCATGGGTTTTTAATTGAGTCTGGCACAAATATCTCACCGGTTATGAAAAACCTGGTATTTGATTCATTAAGTTCATTGCCAACAAGTTCTATCTCGTCAGGCCAAAATGTTGAAAACTTTACGACACCACGAGTGTTGCTGCCACATTTACAAAAACCAGTTTCATTAGCATTTTCTTCACAGCAATCTGCGCGGCAAGCTGGTGAACTTGATGGTAATCAGAATTTAACTCTAGGACAAGGTGCCTCTATAAATTTAGATATCGGTGGAAGTGTCACTCTTTCTAGTGATAATAGTTTATTTATAGATGGTTCAATCAATACTCCAGCCGGTAATATAAATTTAAATATTACACCTCCCGGTTATTCTAGTCCGCCAGACCTGGGTTTCTTGAGTAATCAAGCAATATGGTTAGGGAGTAATTCACGTTTATCTGCAAGAGGTGCCGTTATAGAAGTGCCGCCTGAGGATCGTTTTTCATTGCCTGAGATTAGAGTGCTTGATGCAGGAAGCATTAATTTAAATGCAGATAGAGGATATATAGTTGGTATGGATGGCTCTGTCCTTGATGTGCGTGGGCAAAGAGCAACGAATACTTATGACTTCGGCTTAACAAGAATTACTGAGACTGTATATTCTGATTCAGGAAGTATTAAGCTAAGTTCGCCTGATGGCATACTAGTAAACTCAACGCTACTTGCCAGAGCGCCTGACTCGCGTGCATCTTATGGAAGTATTGAGTATGAGCTTACTCCTACATCTACAATTTTTGTTAATCCAAATGAGCTTATAGCTGGCGGCAGGTCTGCTCCTGAGACGTCACGTGTTATTGAGTTGGGTAATACGGATGCAGATTTATCATTTGGCTTTGGTGGTGATGTGCCTGATGAATTGCATGGCAGAGCTATAATTAATGTTCAGCGACTACAGGGTTCTAACTTTGATAACATCACTTTTACTACATCTGGGGCTGTGAGTGATAGTCGTCCTAATGACCGCATATCTTTGAGCGATGATGTAACACTATCATCACGCCAGAGTATTCAATTTAATAGTATTTTATTTGACTCTAGAGATTTCGATACGATCTCTTCGTTAACTCCAGATGCCTATTCTGCAACATTTAGTTCTAACTATATTAGTTTAGGTAATGCGACATTCTCGCAGCAAAATCGAATTCCAACAGACTTGCAATCAATTGATAATTCTTCATTAACGTTTAATGCATCTTTAATTGACCTTATCGGAGATACTTCGATCACAGGCTTTGCTGACTTTAATTTAAATAGCGCAACAGATGTAAGATTTCGTGGTGTGTATGATGGTCAAAATTTACCTAATGGCTCACTGAATTTAAGTGGGGATTTGTTCATAAGGTCCGAACAAATTTTTCCTACAACTCTATCTGAGTATATAGTTACTACACAAAAAACTGATGGCCTTATTGAAGTCAATTCAACAGGAACTAAACCAAATTCTGTCTTATCTGCTGGTAGTAATCTAACAATTAGAGCGCCTAACATAATAAATCGAGGCGCAATAAAAGCTCCTGGTGGAACATTAGTTCTCGATGCAACTGACTCTATCTTATTAGCTGATGGTAGTATAACTTCGGTATCGCTTGAAGATGAGACCGTATTGTTTGGGCGAACTGAAGCTGGTGATTATGTATATACTGTTGAAGAAGGTGCGCTAAGTTTCACATTTAATTTTGACCAGCTACCAGAAAAACGCTTACGACTTGCCAGTGATAATATTAATATCGCTGAAGGTGCAGAAATTGATATTTCTGGAGGTGGTAGTTTACTTGCATATGAACAAGTTCCAGGTCCGAATGGAACCTTTGATATTTTAGATCCAGAGCAGTTTCCAGATCACTATGCAGTGGTTCCGAATTTGGATCTTGACTATGCACCCTTTGATTTTGCTGAGTCATCTGGAAACAATCTATCTGTCGGTGATCAAATCGTGATTTCTAGCAATGCTGGTGGATTACCAGCTGGGACATATACTTTATTACCTGCACGTTATGCATTGCTAAACGGTGCGTTTTTGATTAGAGCCGAATCGGTTGATGGTCCTATCACTCAAAATACTACCTACAGGCTAGCGGATGGATCTACGCTAGTATCTGCGAAAAAAGCTGTTGCAAATACTTCTATAATCGACTCACAGTATCAAGCTGTTTCAGTTATCAGTAATGGATCATTAGGCGGGTTTGTTGAGGTTGATACCATTACCGCCTCAAGTTTCTTTATGCAACAGGCTAATGATATGGGATCATCTTTGCCAACGTTGTCTGCTGATGCAGGTAATCTTGAATTAATAGCGGCCAATACTCTTGATTTGTTGGGAATTATTACTGCTGGTGCACCAAATGGACGTGGTGGGCTTATTGATATTCAGTCAGATAAGATTGCTTTAGTAAACTCTAGTAGTGACACAGTTGCAGACGGATTTTTAGCACTGGTAGCAAGTACTTTAGAGAATGCGCAAAGTGGCAGTGTATTAATTGGTGGTTCAAGAACGCGTACAGACGAAGGTATAGAATTTGATATACAATCGTCAGAGGTTGTTGTCACTGAGGGTACAGATCTTGGTGGCAATGAAATTATTCTTGCGGCAACAGATGCTGTTACCGTAGAAGATAATGCTGTAGTTAGTACCAATACAGCAAAAAATACAGATTCTCAACAAGAAACATTACTACTAGATGGTGATGGAGCGTTATTAAGAGTTTCCTCAAATGATCAAGTAATAATAAATAGAAATAATGCTGTCAATTCACAAGGAAATCTCAATATTAGCGGGTCAGCAATTATCAATGCATCTAATTCTATTACTATTGATGGTACCAATAACTTAACTATCGATGGCGCATTAAATACAAATAATGGTTCGTTAGGAATATCTGCAACTTCAATATCTTTAGGGGATACGGGTTCATTAACAGCAGGTGGTTTAGTTATAGGTTCAGAATTATTAGCAACAGCAGATTTCGATGAGTTAGTATTAACCAGTCAAACATCTATTGATATTGCTGAAGGGACATCACTTGATTTAAGTAACTTAGTATTAGATACGCCGCAGATTCGTGGTTTTAGCGTAGCCGAAACTACTGTCGATACAATAACCGCCAATTCATTTGAGTTAAGAAATAGTTCAGGTAATAGTGCTGAGTTACTAGCATCAGGTATTGGTGGCTTAGTTATCAACACAAATAGAACACTATTCGGAGGTGGTGATGTTAGTATCGATGGATATAATGAATTAAATTTTAATGCTACTCAGATAGTATCTTATGAGAATAACAATACATTCAATTATTCAGGGCAATCATTAAGTATTGATACACCATTATTCACTGGTTCTGGGCGCGGCGCATCACTTATAGTTAATGCAGTTAATGCTGATACTTTAGTTTCTTCAAATGCATTAACCGAGACAATTGCAGCCTCCAACTCAATTGGTGCTAATTTAAACTTACTGGTTAATAGTTTTATTTTAGATACTTCAATTGTTAATCAAAGCGGTAATGTATTGATACAAGCGAATGGAGATATCAATTTATTAGATAAAGCACTCATAGATGTGAGTGGTACAACGCAGGACTTTGTCGTTGAAACAGTAGCTATTTCTGCCGGTAATGTAGATTTGATATCTAATTCAGGTTCAATTACTGCAAGTGAAGGTAGTATGATTGATCTCTCTGCGCCAAGCATTGGTGCTAATGCCGGTGAGTTAACCATAGAAGCAGCTGGCTCGCTAAATTATATGGGAGAGTTGCAAGCATCAGCTATCGCTGGATTTGAATCGGGTGGTGTTGATATTAAAGTTGCAGAATTAAGTGATTTAGCAGGATTTAATGCAAAACTTAATTCTGCAGGTGCATTTAATAAGCGCTATATTCAGCTATTTGGCGCGGATCAAAATATTATTATTACAGATGGACAAACGGTTGAATCAAATGATATTCGATTAATTGCAGATCAAGGTAACATCATTATTGAAAATGGTGGGGTAGTTGATGCGAGTGGTGCTAATGCTGGGCAAGTGTATTTAGCCGCCTTAGATGAAGTGCGCGCAGAGGATAGATCACTGATTAATGTTAGTGCTGATGTTGGTAGTAATAGCGATGGTGGTCACTTAACTATCGAAGTGAAGAGTGAAACAGGTCAAATCAATTTACTATCAGGTAGTGAAGTTAATTTATCGGGTGATGGTGACGGCTTAAGTGGTGAGTTGCGTGGGCGCTTACGCACAGACCTGGTTACAAATAACTTAGCAGATCGCATTGATTGGAGTTACACAGGTGTAACTGGAACACAGGTTTTGGAAGTAACTTCTACAACTGTTAATAATGCTATTGATCAAATAGCAGTGACAAATGCTATTAATCAATTATCGTCATTTTTAGATGCAAATGTAAATTCACTTACAACAGAGATTGCTGATTTGCAATTAATCGCAGCGCCAGAATTTCAAGGTGATGCAATGACAGTGACTGGCACAATTGATTTGGTGGGGCAAAGATATCAGGGCAACCCTGTCATATTAACATTACGTTCTCAAGGTGACTTGCAAGTCAATGGAACTATTACTGATGGGTTTAATGGAGACGAACTCATTTCGGATGTGTCATCATCAATAAACTTAATCGCTGGCGCTAATATCAATTCGGCATATCGCTATGGTCTTAATAGAGATGGTGGAGATCTTATTTTTAGTGATACTTCATTAGTAAGAACAGGCACAGGTGATATACGTTTAGCCTCTGGTAGAGACATATTATTGAACTCTGCTAGGGTTTATACCGCAGGTCTAAATGCAGGTTTTGGTACTATTCCAGAGCAAATAGGCCTGTTTAACCAAAGGAGCACTGTGTTCCCTGGTATTCAGCTTGGCAAGGAAGGCGGAGATGTTTACATACATGCACTAAGAGATTTTCAAGCAGATGTAAATGACCAGTTTGTCGTAGATTATGTGCACCGATTTGGTCAGAGCTTGGAACAATCTGCTGGGGCTATCAATACTCCACCAACCGTTCAAGGTATTAATTACGCTGAGTTTGATCAGGGTATAGGAATACTTGGAGGTGGTAATGCTTATGTAGATATTGGTCGCGATGCGACTAATTTATCAATTTCAATTCCTACGGTGATTCAACACCAGGGTGACTATCCAGTCGTAAATTCTATTTTTACAAGCTATACAGATAATAGCTTTGTGGTGTTAGGTGGGGGAGATCTGCGATTAAATGTTGGAAATAACTTGTTTGGTGGAGAGCTATATGTTGAAAGAGGCTTAGCATCTATACATATAGGCGGGGATATTGGTTCGGTTAATGAGGATGGTTCGGGTTTAGTGTTGGGTGTGGGTGATGCTAATGTTGATATCTTTGCTGGTGGTGAGGTTAATATTGATGCAATTGTCAATCCTTCATTATTACCGCAGGTGCAATCGCAAAGATATCAACATTAGCATCACCCACACCCAACACTAAACCCGAACCATCCTCATTAACCGAACCAATATC
>JANQKJ010000159.1 GCA_028281205.1 Gammaproteobacteria bacterium | reverse complement strand
ACGACTAATTTCTTGCGCACCTGCATTAGTAGTCATTACAAGAATCACATTTCTGAAATCAACTTTTCTTCCATTCGCATCTGTCAAAGTGCCATGATCCATCACTTGCAGTAACAAGTTGAAAACATCCGGATGCGCTTTTTCAATTTCATCCAGCAGCAACACACAGTGCGGCGCTTTTAATACTGCATCAGTGAGCAAGCCACCCTGATCAAAACCTACATAGCCTGGAGGTGCACCTATTAAGCGTGACACAGTATGACGTTCCATGTACTCAGACATATCAAAACGCACTAACTCAATACCCAAGGCTGTCGCCAATTGGCGTGTTACTTCTGTTTTACCCACGCCAGTAGGTCCAGCAAATAAAAATGAACCAATTGGTTTCTCTTCTTCGCCCAAACCGGAGCGCGACATTTTAATTGAAGTAGCAAGTGTAGAAATGGCTTCATCCTGCCCATAAACAACAAGCCTCAAATTACGATCTAAATTCTTGAGCAACTCGGTATCACTATGTGAAACATTTTTAGAGGGAATACGAGCGATCTTGGCAACAATACCTTCAATATCTTTTGTGCCAATAGATTTCTTACGCGAAGACCCGGCTTTAAGAGTTAAAGCTGCACCGGCTTCATCAATCACATCAATTGCCTTATCCGGCAAGAAGCGATCTGTAATGTAACGCGCAGATAATTCAGCCGCGACTTTAAGCGCTTTATCTGTGTACTTAACTTGGTGATGGTCTTCAAATTGAGTACGCACTCCTTTAAGTATCTGGAATGTTTCATCCACACTAGGTTCAGTCACTTCAATTTTCTGGAAGCGGCGTGCAAGCGCGCGGTCTTTTTCAAAAATGCCACGATATTCCTGATAAGTAGTAGAACCAATACATTTAAGTTCTGAAGTCGCTAATTGCGGCTTAATCAGATTAGACGCATCCATCACACCACCTGAGGCAGCACCTGCACCAATAATAGTGTGTATTTCATCAATAAATAATATCGCGCCTTCTTCAGAAGCAAGCTGCTTCAAAACACTCTTAAGACGTTTTTCAAAATCACCACGATATTTAGTGCCCGCAACCAAACCACCTAAGTCCAGAGAATAAATAACACTTTCTTTAAGTACATCTGGTACTTCACCATCGACAATCTTTTTCGCCAGACCTTCCGCAATCGCTGTCTTACCTACGCCCGCTTCACCGACAAGCAAAGGATTATTTTTCCTGCGTCGGCAAAGTATCTGCATGGTGCGCTCAATTTCATGCGTACGCCCGATCAAAGGATCAATCTTTCCAGCCCGTGCCATCTCATTTAGATTGCTGGCATATTTTTCAAGCGGCTTCTCTTCTTGCTCTTGATAATCGCCTTCTTCAGTTAAATCATTTGGAATCTCGTTATTCTCATCTTCAGAGACTTTAGAAATTCCATGCGAGATAAAGTTAAGCACATCCAAGCGCGCAACATCATTCTTCGTTAACAAGTAAACCGCATGTGACTCCTGTTCACCATAAATAGCGACCAGGACATTCGCGCCGGTAACTTCTTTTTTACCAGAGGACTGCACATGAAAAACTGCGCGTTGCAACACTCTTTGGAAACCAAGCGTTGGAGTTGTTTCGCGTTCTTCCTCTTCGTTTAATAACGGCGTGTTTTCATCAATGAACACATCCAGCTCACTGGATAATGTTTCGATGTCAGCACCACAGGCACGTAATACTTCTGCGGCAGAATTATTTTCTGTGAGTGCTAATAACAAGTGTTCGACGGTCATGAACTCATGACGTTTTTCCCTGGCGCGTTTGAATGCACCGTTTAGACTTGTTTCTAGATCTTTAGATAGCATACTGGCCTCAAATTTAGTCCTTTAATGACGCTTAGCTTACGCTTCTTCCATATCACATAATAGTGGGTGGTTGTTCTGACGTGAATACTCATTAACCTGAGCCACTTTAGTTTCCGCAACTTCTCTAGTGTACATTCCGCATACACCTTTACCATGCGAATGCACATTCAACATAACACGGGTTGCCTGTTCACGTCCCATGTTGAAGAAATTCTCCAGCACATGCACAACAAATTCCATCGGTGTGTAGTCATCATTCAATAACACTACCTTATACATGCTCGGCTGTTTGACCTTAGGACGAGCTTCTTCGACCGCTAATCCATCATCATTTTGATATTCGTTGTCACTCGACATACTAATGTTGCACTGTTACCTTGAATTCATCACATTATAAGATTCTAACGCTAGATTCGAATATTCCATAAGACCAGTGTTACCGACTGGCAGACTACACTGTACAGAATTCATCACAAACACAGTTACGATTTAAATCAATTTAAACGCTAAAAAATATTTTATAAAAGCCATATAACTAACTGATTATTATAAGCAATGTCTTCAATCCCTCATATAACTGTTGCTGCTGTCATTGAACGCGATGGCAAGTATCTAATGGTAAGAGAAATGGCCAACGGTTATGAAGTGTACAACCAACCGGCTGGACATTGGGAAGTTGACGAAACCTTAGAAGATGCCGCTATCAGAGAAACACTTGAAGAAACTGCTTGGGAGTTCATACCGGATGCATTCATTGGTATCTACCGTTGGAAACACCCACACAAGGATGAAGTATTTTTAAGAATTACTTTTTCCGGCCATGCCACCACCCATCACCCTGACCAAGAATTGGACCATGGTATTTTAGAAGCCCTATGGATGACACGTGAGGAAATTGCTGACTTACCCGAAGCTAAACGCCGCAGCGCAATGGTACTGAAAAGTATTGATGACTATGAAAGCGGACGACGTTGTGATTTATCCATATTGAGTGATGTCGTTGAGCATTGGTAGCCAAACCCTAAAGATGTAGGTACTCACCTTATCTCCTAAGACTAACTAGAACGCAGTCTGATTGAGGAATAAACTATCCTTTGATGCAGCGTGTGCAACAAACTATTTCTATAATTTACCTCATATTATTATTCTAACTATATGTCTCTTAAGCATATTGTCGTTGGCTTATCGGGTGGTGTTGACTCCGCAGTGGCGGCACACCTACTGCAATCTGCCGGCCATAAAGTTGATGCAATATTTATGAAGAACTGGGAAGAAGATGATGATGAACAATATTGCGCAGCCTCTCAGGACTTACAAGACGCAGAAAAAATATGCGAGAAACTGAACATCTCATTACGCACAGTTAATTTTTCATCCGAATATTGGGATTATGTATTTGAATACTTTTTAGCCGAGCATCGTGCGGGACGCACACCTAACCCAGACATCTTATGCAACACAGAAATTAAATTTAAAGCCTTCCTTGAATTTGCTACCGAACTGGGTGCCGAGAAAATTGCTACAGGTCATTATGCACGCTGCCAAAACACGCAAACATATTACCAACTAATGACTGGCCTGGACGCGAACAAAGACCAGAGTTACTTTTTGCATGGCTTAAACCAAGCTCAATTGAGCAAATCTTTGTTCCCCCTAGGCGAATTGGATAAAGCCCAAGTGCGGCAAGTTGCGCAGGAGCTCAACTTGCATGTACATAATAAAAAGGACAGTACCGGCATATGCTTTATTGGTGAACGTAAATTCAGTGATTTTTTAAAAAAATATATTCATAATAATCAAGGTGATATCATTGATACTGAAGGTAATATATTAGGTACACACCAGGGCATTACCTTCTTTACAATCGGCCAGCGCCAAGGGCTAGGTATTGGCGGCATTGCGGATGCCAACGAGCAACCTTGGTATGTAGTAGATAAACGCCTGGATACTAATGAGCTGGTAGTTGCCCAAGGTACAGATCACCCGGCTTTGTTTAATAAGAGTTTAATTGTTGAAAAAATGCACTGGATTGATGCTGAATATTCTGGCTCAATTAAACACATACAGGCGAAAATTCGTTATCGTCAATCTCATCAAGAGTGTGATGCAATTGAACTCGAGGATGGGCAATGGCAACTAAACTTCACGCACGCTCAACGTGCGGTAACACCTGGCCAATATGCAGTCCTATATGACCGTGAACACTGCTTGGGTGGCGGTATAATCAGTCACAGAATTAACTAACTATGACATCAGAATATATTAATAAAACCATAGCCTTAGCTGGTATTCATCAGGCTTTACTTCAAGTACAGAATATCGCCTGGCATGATCAATTCAACGAGTCTGAAATCGATGTCTGCCTGGCAAGTCTGTTCCAAAGAGATCCTGATACGTACGTAGATGTGTTTGGCAACCTGTTCAATATTCGCAGCGGGTTAAATGCACTCAAACAAAGCTTCACTAACAAACGTGATAAAAAAGCACTGGAACGCGCACGTTACATGGTCAACCTCATGATGCTGTCAAAAAATATCAAAAATAACAGTCAGCTAAGCGAACAAATTGGAACTACCCTTAGCTTATTGGAAGAAGCAGCCGAGGACATGCCGCAGCAAAGAAACTACATCATCGAACGGCTTGCGCAGCTATATCAGAATGCGATCAGCCCCTTGAACCCACGCGTGATCGTCTATGGCGAACCCGCGAATCTGCAACCTGAGAAAAATGCCGCCGCGATTCGTGCCCTGCTGTTAGCCGGCTTGCGCTCATGCTTACTTTGGTACCAGGCCGGTGGCTACCAATTTAATCTACTGCTAGGCAAGAACAGATACCTGGCTACAATTGATCATTTATTAGATTCAGACCTCAATTAAAAGCCTCACAATAACCCCGTCTTCTAAATATTTACCTTGAGATCGGCTATAATGTCCTGCTCTCTATTAACCTTATTAGAAGTGCCAGCAAGGAAGCTGAGCTGGTGCACCATTGTGGAGTCAATATTGTGTTAGAAGCTTATCGCAAACATGTAGAAGAACGTGCTGCTCTGGGAGTTGTTCCCCAGCCATTATCACCTGAGCAAACTGCAGATCTAGTCGAATTACTTAAAAACCCTCCTGCTGGTGAGGAAGAATTTATTCTCGATCTACTGGTTAATCGCGTACCAGCCGGTGTTGACCAAGCAGCTTACGTAAAAGCAGGGTTTCTCGCAGCAATCTCAAAAGGCGAAGCTTCATCTCCTCTGATTGATAAAGTAAAAGCAGTTGAACTGCTGGGTACTATGCTGGGTGGATACAACATCGCCCCACTTATTGAAGCACTGGATGACGAATCACTCGCACCAAGCGCGGTTGAAGCATTGTCACATACGCTTTTGATGTTCGATGCTTTTTATGACGTCGAAGAAAAAATGCAAGCGGGCAATGCCCACGCTAAAAAGATTATTGAGTCATGGGCCAATGGTGAATGGTTTACCAGCAAGCCCGAGTTAGAAGAAAAAATTACTGTCACTGTCTTCAAAGTCACTGGCGAAACGAATACCGATGACTTATCTCCTGCTCCAGATGCCTGGTCACGCCCGGACATTCCTTTGCACGCCGTTGCGATGCTCAAAATGGAGCGCGACGGGATCAACCCTGATGAGCCAGGCAAAGTTGGCCCCATCAAGCAAATCGAAGCACTGAAAGAAAAAGGTCATCCACTTGCTTATGTGGGTGATGTTGTTGGAACCGGTTCATCACGTAAATCTGCAACTAACTCAGTGTTATGGCATATGGGCCGCGATATTCCCTTTATCCCCAATAAACGCGATGGCGGTTATTGTCTGGGTGGAAAAATTGCGCCTATTTTCTATAACACCATGGAAGATGCCGGCGCGTTACCTATTGAATGCGATGTAACGGATCTTAATATGGGCGATGTCATCGACATCTACCCTTACGAAGGCGTAATTAAAAACAACGCCAGCGGCGAAACACTTTGCGAGTTCAGTCTTAAAACTGAAATCCTGCTTGACGAAGCTCGTGCCGGTGGTCGAATCCCGCTAATTATTGGTCGCGGTTTAACAACTCGTGCACGTGAATCGCTAGGCTTGGGCACAACAGATTTATTCCGCGTGCCTGTTCCAGCTAAAGACACTGGCAAGGGTTATACACTGGCACAGAAAATGGTTGGTAGAGCGTGTGGTACTG
>JANQKJ010000097.1 GCA_028281205.1 Gammaproteobacteria bacterium | reverse complement strand
TATTACAGGTAATAAGAAGATGGTGATGCTTACGAGAAAATATGAAATGGTGAAGTTTATTGCAGCACTATGGTTAAAGATCACTTAGTGATGTCGCTATCGGATGCTAAAAATCAAGATTCTCGTAACTTAAATAACTGGATTGCGTGGATAGTGGTAATCATTGCTGTGTTATGGATCCTGCATACAACGACGCAGTATTTCGTGATGGGTGTCGACCGTACGATATTCATGCGTCACAAAATACAGACTGGGTTTGTGCCCTGGGACGGATGGAGGCTAGTCCTCAGTATACATGTGGCAGCAGCAATCGTAGCGTTGGCGACTGGTGCCATAACATTCATGTTGGGTATATTCAAGGACCATTGGTCCCTGCACCGTTTGGCGGGCCGGACTTATGTGATCACTGTTGTCGTATCCGGTACGGCCGGGCTCCCATTAGCATTCACCGCGACCGGAGGTGCCCCCGCTACCGCGGGATTCCTGGTACTCAATTGCGTATGGTTGATATTAGTCGCCTCTGCATTCGTGCTGGCTCGAAAACGTGACGTATTAAGGCATCGTGTCTGGGCGGTGCGTAGCTATGCAGTTACTTTTGCAAATATGACTCTACACCTCGTCACGGCTTTGCTGACAGGGCCGCTCGACAGCCGTACTGCGGCGTACACTGTGGCCGTGTGGCTCTGCTGGCCTTTGAACTTATGTATCGCAGAGGCTTTATTACGAGGGATAGCTAATCTTAAAAGTGCAATGAAAAAGAATGTCACGTAACAATAACTTTCAGATTCAATTTTTTCGACGATTTAAAATAAAAGCAGATACGAGTTCCTAAAATTAAAGATGAATATAAGAAGGTGTATATCAATGTCAGGTAGTAAATATAAAAGATTTATTTTGAACACCGTTCTGATACTAGCATTTATGACTCTTTATGCCGGCAGTTGGTACTTATTACATCAAGAAGAGTTCGAACAATTACTTTTCATTCAAGAGACTGTAGATAATTAATGGGCAACATCACATTAATAGGATTGTTAAGACTAGCAGGATATGCAGAAGGTACGACGCTAATATTGCTCCTGTTCATAACGGTCCCTTTGAAAAGGATATTTAAAAGTCCAGAATTAGTATCAGTTATTGTACCATTGCATATTCTGGCATACTTAATTTATATGGTATTTGCAATCAGCCTTATTTCTGATGGTGGCTGGAAAAAAAGGGGAATGTTCAGAATTTTCATTGTCGCACTAATTCCATTTGGTACTTTTGCTAATGATCCATTCTTGTCTCGGAGAGAGAAAGAATGGGAACAAGTGTAAATGATTTATCTAGTTATCAAATCGCTGCATATAACAAGTGTAATTATTTGGATGTCGGTAATGATAATTACTCCTGTTTTTCTTCGAATAATTTCTGAATACAATAAAAATACTCCATCTAATCTAGGAAGTTCAACAAGAGCACTATTTCATCGGATCGCCACTCCTTCCATGTTTGCGACATTGATTTTCGGGCTATGGTTACTTTCAACTGGAGATTGGATGCAATCGCGTTGGATGATATTGAAACTAACTCTAGTAGTGTTACTTACGGGGATTCATGGTGCGATTTCCGGTCAACTTAGGCAATTTGAAAAGCATGGAAACTGCATGCTAGTCGAGCGCGTTTCTCTTATTTGTGGTGCTCAAATAACAATAATCCTACTAATTGTATTATTAGTGGTGACAAAAGCTTTTTAACCAGGAAATCAGTTACACATGGATATCATCTGACATCGGTATGTAATTATTTATTTGACAAAAAATGAATAGAAAAAACACAGTAACTTTGAAGGCACATTACTGAAAGAGGGGAGTTTCATAGATGATTATTGATAGTCAGAAAACCAACTCAACTTCCAGTCGCCGTTCGTTTCTTAAAGCGGCAGCCGGTGTTTGTATATTGGGTAATCTCGGTGGTTGTAATAAGCGGATGAATGATTCGAATATAGATGAAGGACCGGTATCTGATTTGGATCATGAAATCGGGAGAAATATATTACGTCAATATCCTAGTATAGATATACATAGTCACCTTGGACGGTCATTTGCGGTTGGTGGTGAATTTACGAATGAGACAACAAGCCGTATGGATGGCGGATTTGAAATAGAACGAATTCAAGACATGCGTAATGGTCTTGTTACATGCAGCATGCTTTCATTAGTAGCGGATATTCAAGTGATCGAATTTTCAGGAGAGCGTGGAGTAGGTCCTTATCGAAAATTTGATGTTGGCGAAGCTATTGAAGATTTTTACCGGCAAATTAACAGAGTAAAGTCACTCAGCTCTCTAGGTATTTTAAACATTGCGAAAACTTCAGAAGAAATAATTCAAGCACACAGACAAAACGAAACGGTTGTCCTCCTAGCATTCGAAGGGGCTGGATTTGTAGGGGAAGATTTGGATCGATTGGAGGCTGCTCAAGAACTTGGCGTTTCCTCTATCAACTTGATTCATTATCGTCCCAGTGAGTATGGGGATTCTCAAACTCTGCCTCCCATGTACGGTGGTCTATCGCCGTTGGGTATAGATGTTATTAAGGAAATGAATCGACTTGGTATCGTTATCGATGCTGCTCACGCTTCATTTGAGACAACCCAAGACATGGTAACACTATCTACTGCACCGATTATTTTGTCTCACAGTCATTTAAAAAATATGTATGAGGAAAGCGCCAGACTAATTAGTGGTGAGCATGCGGATTTGATTGCTGAGAGCGGTGGAGTCATTGGATCGTGGCCATCGGGATATCAAAATAAGACGATTAACGATTATGTTGATGAAACGCTTCGATTAGTTGATCGTGTCGGTGTAGATCATGTCGCTGTGGGAACTGATCTAGATCTAAATTATAAACCTGTTATTACCGATTACCACCAATTTCCAGAGCTGGCAACATTGTTAATAGCTAAAGGGCTGACTGACGTTGGGGGTGGAAAAAGCTTAGGAGTGAATTTTCTGCGCGTATTGAATGCTGCTGCTAAGGTTGCTAGTAACTGATCGGAAGACAGATATATGTAATACATGTAGTCGGAATATTATTCTGATTTTTGAATAGCTTAGTCTAAAAAAATAAACATATATAACAACGAAGAGAAAAGAATATGATAAATAATAAAGTAAATATTCTGAACATGACCAGGTTTTGTGCGATTTACCTAATGGTATCCTGTGTTGTAGTAAATAATGCTTATGCTGAAAATACTGGCTTAGCAACTAAATTAATTGGAAGTTGGTCACTAGCTAAAGAAACAATAACCTTACAAAATGGGGAAGTGCGACCATCCTGGGGAAAGGACCCATATAGTTTTTTAACTTTTGATGGCGATGGGAACTTTGCACAGATTTTAGCACGTTCCGACTTGCCACTATTTGAGACAAGGTGGGGTGGTACGATGGAGCAAAATGATAAAGTAGCCAAAGGAAGTCTTGCTTATTTTGGAACGTATAAAGTTAATGAGGAAAGTAACGAACTGATACTAGATAT
>JANQKJ010000077.1 GCA_028281205.1 Gammaproteobacteria bacterium | reverse complement strand
TTCACTTGAATAGTGATTTTTTAAACGCTCTCTTCACGCTCATAGTAGGTATAACCCTGCATACTTGCGTTAAAAGTATTCATAATACGCTGCCTTTCGCGAGCAGTAATACGCCCTTCACTCACTGCGGCTTCGACTTTGTTGCGAAATCTTAGCTGCATTTCCTTTGGATGATATTCAACGTAACTCAAAACATCAGAAATCGTGTCACCTTGAATTTCTTTAACAAATTTATAGCTGTTATCATCATTAATTCGAATACTGACAACATGGGTGTCTCCAAATAAGTTATGCAAGTCACCAAGAGTTTCTTGGTAAGCGCCAACTAAAAACACACCTAAATAGTATTCCTCACCAGCTTTTAGCTCATGTACAGACAAGACTTTTTCAGAACCTTTATCACTAATAAAATTATCAATCTTGCCATCGCAATCACAGGTAATATCAGCCAATACAGCTTTTCTTTTCGGCTCTTCGTTTAAACGGTGAATAGGCATAATCGGGAACAACTGATCAATCGCCCAACTATCCGGCAAGGATTGGAATAAGCTAAAGTTGCCATAATAAATATCTGCCAAAGACTCAGACAACCCCTCAAGCTCCGAAGGGACTTTATCCATATTTTTTAATAATCTACTAATATCATGTAGAACTCGCAGAAAAAGGCTCTCTGATATTGAGCGAGTACGTAAGTCAGCTTGGCCACGTTTGAATTGCTCTCGCACCTCATCGCGATAGTAATGCGCATCGTTATAACATTCCTGAATTCTGTCAGGCTTTAAGTATTCAAATATCTCGCGCATACTGGCAATTAATTCATGCTCACCTTCTTGATATGAGTCCAAGCCGATTGGCCCAAAGCGAGTCACATCCAGAATATTAAAAAGCAATATTGATGAATAAGCCACTGTCGCCCGGCCTGACTCCGTAACAATAATGGGATGCTTTAAGCTTTGTGCATCTAATGTGGTTTTTATTGTTTCAACAATATCTTCACAATATTCTTCTAGGCTGTAGTTACGACTTTGGCCCTCATTAGTATTGGAACCCGTGTAGTCAACAGCTAAGCCACCACCTAAATCAATATACTCTAAAGCAGCACCCTCATTACATAAGTCAGCATAGTAACGACATGCCTCTAATACACCGCCACGAATGTCACGAATGTTTGGTATTTGGGAACCAAGATGGCAGTGCAACAACCGCAGACAATCTAACATCCCTTCTGACTTCAAACGGTCAACCACCTGTATCAGTTGACCTGTAGTTAAACCAAATACACTGCGCTCACCACTAGTGGAATTCCAATGCCCACTAACATTTGATGCCATTTTTACTCTTACACCAATATGGGGTTTAATATTTAAAGCTTTGCTGCGCTCGATAATGATTGGCAATTCTGCTGGCGTCTCGATAACAAAAAAACATAAGTAACCAAGAGCAATCGCATTCAAACCAAGGTCAACGAACTCTTGGTCTTTATAGCCATTACAAATAATTAAACGATCTGTTTGCTCAAGAATTGATAAAGCTGCAATCATTTCGGGCTTACTACCCACTTCAAAACCATGATTGTAGCGAGCACCAAAATCAGCTACCTCCTCAACAATCTGCGCTTGCTGATTAACTTTTATGGGGTAAACACCTCGATAGACATTTTGGTAATCAAGCCGATCAATGGCTTGTTGAAACGCTTCGTTAATATTGGTAATACTCTGGTCGAGTATATTTTCAATTCGCAGCAAGACCGGCATCTGCAGTTCGCGATCCTGC
>JANQKJ010000045.1 GCA_028281205.1 Gammaproteobacteria bacterium | reverse complement strand
GCAGGATGCGAATACTTGAACTGCGACTTTTGTGGATAAATTTATTCAAGGCATCGATGATATCCACGCGGTCAAATACCTGGTGGTTCAGGGTTCTGGAAATGATATTAATGTTGTGTGTTGCTGAACTAGCTAATTTATGGACAGCAGCTATATTGAGTTCACGGTCATCCACAATGACCTCGCCTTGCGTCACGCCAAGCATAAAATTCTCAAAAAAGCGTTCTTGGTTCATGCTGATTATTTACCATCCAAAAGATCTGAGAATACCTGACTATTCAGGTAAGATGCATAGCCGCTGGCCTAACTGGCAGTTTATTTGTCTATTTGGTAGCTAGAAACAGAGTGCCAGGGCGAATCGTTCACTGCAAGCCAGTATGGGAACTTGTTACGACAGTGGTTTGTCATTTACTTGTCAATAATCGATGAGTTTGGTAAAAACGGCGGTCTTGAGCCGTCTAAGCAGCTTGGTTTGGTGTAGAAAATAACTATAAAAGAGTCATGATAGAAATTGAAAATTTAGTTAAAAAGTTTGGCCCCTTAACCGCAGTCGATAATATTTCCTTTACTGTGCAGCCGGGTCAGGTGCTGGGATTCCTTGGGCCCAATGGTGCTGGGAAATC
This sequence comes from Gammaproteobacteria bacterium, assembly GCA_028281205.1. Taxonomy (GTDB): domain Bacteria; phylum Pseudomonadota; class Gammaproteobacteria; order UBA4575; family UBA4575; genus UBA1858. The sequence continues at coordinate 1,391 of JANQKJ010000045.1, read as the reverse complement.
TACTACCATGAAAATGATTACCGGTTTTCTGGCACCCACATCAGGAAAAATTCGTGTATGTGGGCATGCGGTTGAAGGAGATTCACTGGAAGCCAAGAGAGAATTGGGCTATTTACCTGAAGGTGCGCCCAGCTACGGGGAAATGACTCCACTTCAGTTCCTCGACTTTATCGCTAATGTGAGAGGCTTAAAAGGCGCACAAGAATCCCAGCGGATTGAGACTGTCATTGCCCAGTTACATCTACACCAGGTAATTAACCGCCCGATAGAAACTTTATCAAAGGGATTCAAGCGACGCGTAGGTTTGGCCCAGGCAATTCTGCATGATCCAAAAGTGCTGATATTAGACGAACCTACTGATGGTTTAGACCCCAACCAAAAATATGAAGTGCGTGAACTTATAAAAGGCATGGCACAAGATAAAATTGTCGTTATTTCTACCCACATATTAGAAGAAGTCGATGCGGTTTGTACGCAAGCTATTATTATTGCTAATGGCAAAGTAGTTGCAAACGAAACTCCACAAGAACTAATTGCAAGATCTCCGTCGGGACGACTTGAAGATGTATTCAGAGAAATAACTTCAGCGGAGGTGCTTTCATAATGAAGAATATAGGAATTATTTTTAAACGTGAGCTACAAGGCTATTTTGCAACACCGGTAGCATATGTTTTTATTGTTATATTTTTAGTACTGAGTGGTGCACTGACTTTTAACATGGGTAATTTTTACGAGCGTGGCCAGGCTGATCTTGCTCCGTTCTTTAATTTCCATCCATGGTTATACTTATTTTTAGTCCCGGCAATTTCAATGCGTTTATGGGCAGAGGAAAGAAAGTCCGGCAACATTGAATTACTTCTCACATTACCTATTACTATGATTCAAGCTGTAATAGGAAAATTTTTAGCTGCATGGCTGTTTACTGGCATTGCTTTAGTATTAACGTTTCCTTTATGGATTACGGTTAATTATTTAGGTGACCCGGATAATGGAGTCATTCTTGCTGCCTATATTGGCAGTTTATTAATGGCAGGTGGCTTTCTTGCAATCGGTGCCTGTATTTCAGCTACGACAAAAAACCAGGTGATTGCGTTTATTATTAGCGTAGTGATTTGTTTTGCATTTTTACTCAGCGGATTTTCAATTGTATTGGATTTCTTTAGGGGCTGGGCGCCTCAGTATGTGGTGGATGCAATTTCCTCTTTAAGTTTTCTGACGCATTACACATCAATTAGCAAAGGTGTGATTGACCTGCGGGATATTATTTATTTTGCGACATTAATTGGCTGTTGGTTGTATGCCAATGCTGTAGTCATTGAAATGAAAAAGGCGAGCTAATTATGAGTGCAGCAAATAAAGCTATGACAAAAACGATTAGTTATTCAGGCTTG
>JANQKJ010000316.1 GCA_028281205.1 Gammaproteobacteria bacterium | reverse complement strand
TCGATATAGAAGGTAATATTAACCGAGATCACCTAAGAAAGCTTATCTTCGAAAATAAAGACAAAAAGTTACTATTAGAAAGCATCATTCACCCGGAAGTAAGAAATGAAATTAGCTCACGTGTCTCCAAAGTAGCAGAACCTTATTGTATTATTAGTATCCCTTTGTTAGTTGAATCAGGACTACAAACAGCAGTTGATCGTATTTTAGTTATAGATGTACCAGTAATGATACAAAAAGACCGGGTAAGAAAGCGCGATCGAGTTGATCAAGAAAGTATAGAGAAGATTATTAATAGTCAGGCAAGTCGGGAAGAACGTCTCAAATACGCAGATGACGTTATTAAGAATGATAGAGACATTACTTCATTGACTAGCGTGGTTGAAGATCTCGATATTAAATACAGGGATATTGCTGCAACTAACGTATAATTGTCGGGAGAACTATGACTAAGGCATAGCATCCCTTCAACACTTGGGTGTGAGAACTGCATCAATTGTCGTGTTCTTTGCAGTTGGCATTGTATAATCTGAAGTCCTAAATGGATATCAATGGGCTTAATTATTTTTTTTGTGGATCCAGGATATTGTAAAAACGTGGAAAACCATATTACATATGAACACCCTTTAAACGAAAGAGTTCGCACATTCCTCAGAATTGAGCATTTGCTCGATAAAGTTGATTATTTAACCAATCAGATGAACGAATGGGAAGTAAGGTCAGCTCTTGAAGCACTTATCGATATAGTTGACTTTTTAACCAGGACAGATATAAAAAACGAACTAATTAAAGAGCTTGAAAAAAGCTCTAATAAACTCACAACATTGAAGGATTCTACCGGCGTTGATCATCAAAGACTGCATTTGATCCTTGATGATATTAATTCACTGTTAACGCTATTGAAAGATAGCTCTTATCAACCCGGACAAATAATACGTAAGAGTGAATTTATTAATTCTATTCGTCAAAGGATTTCAATACCTGGGGGCTCATGCTCATTCGACCTGCCGAGTTATCATCACTGGCTTAACACAGATAGAGAAGATAAATTAAGATGCTTTACAAAATGGATGGAGGATATTCAAACTATCAAAAGAGGGATTCATTTATCCCTGAATATGGTTCGCAGTAGTTGTACTCCACTTATAGAATCGGCAACAGATGGTTTTTACCAGAAATCAGTGGAGCCTGACATTAATTATCAATTAATACGAGTACTGCTCTCTGAAACCTCACCTTATTTTCCTGAGATCAGTGGTGGTAGACAGCGTTTCACTATTCGATTCATGCAATTTAACAATGGTGATGACCGCCCCAGTCAGTGCGATGAGGATATCCAGTTTGAATTACATTGTTGTGTGTTATGAATACAAATCCAAAATGTCCTTCATGTGGGGAAGCTACAAATTTAACGAGTAAAAACAAGTGGCGCCCGTTTTGTTGTGAACGATGTAAACTGATCGATCTGGGAGCGTGGATTGAGGAAACGAACAGGATCCCTGGTTCAGAAATCAGTCCTGACTATAGTGAAGAAACTGATACGCCAAGCCAACATTAGATGATCTACCGCGATGGGGGAACGTGGTACGGGAAACGGTTGACGAACCTTGTATCCCGAAGTTAATTCTCATCCGAATCTAAAATTAACTATGGAGTATTTTTTTTATAGTTTTAGCCGGTTCATCTGCGTCCCAAATACCTGATATCATTGAAATACCCTGGCCTCCATGAATCCTGGCGTTTGTTAAGTCTTCAGTCACCATACCTGCTATTGCGTAGTTTGGGCCAGGTCCGGGGGTAATCACCATTTTTGTCGACACTCTTCGGGTGTCGGTCCATATTCCGTCCGCACATGACGCTTGAGCAACTTTTGTTTTGCACCATTCTCAAGAAAGATTAGATAGTTGGGTATCATGGAGCGCCGGCCCCTGAGGACGGACGCGTGCTGACGAGGCGTCCGACCGTCCGT
>JANQKJ010000255.1 GCA_028281205.1 Gammaproteobacteria bacterium | reverse complement strand
TGATCGTCGGCGGTATTGGTATTATGAATATCATGCTGGTCTCGGTAACCGAACGCACACGTGAAATCGGTTTACGCCTGGCCGTTGGCGCGAGGCGAGTTGATATATTGATGCAATTCCTCATTGAAGCCGTAACGCTTTGCCTCATCGGCAGTCTGTTTGGCGTCGCCATCGGTCTGGGTTCCGGTGAGTTAATCAGGCAATACAGTGAATTACCTGTACTGGTGAATGTCCCGATTATATTTATTGCTATTGGTTCGGCCGCCTTTGTTGGTATCTTTTTCGGCTTCTACCCGGCACGCAAGGCGTCGAAAATGAATCCCATCGATGCACTACGCTACGAATAAACATCAATCGACACTGACCCCTTGATTTTATCAATGTAGTCACCGTCTATCCCTTCAATGCGCGGCGACCAGTCCCAGGCTGATGGCGAGTTATTTTAGTTCTTCTCCTGTGTGATCAGTCGGTTGCTTGTTGGGTAATAATAGATTGAATATCTACATATTTTTATATTGCTTTTTATATGGCTTTTACCTATAGTCCCTTCATGAAAATGGAAAGTTTTGAGTGGGATCTCGATAAGGACCTGGAAAATCAGTTGAAACATGGTGTTTCTTTTAGTGAAGCACAATTGGCTTTTAAAGATAGCAATCGACTATTTTATATAGACGAAAATCATAGCCAGATTGAACAGCGGTATTTTTGTCTTGGAAAAGTTAACGATGGAATAATGACCGTTCGCTTTACATTTCGAGGTTCGGTATTTCGAATAATTGGTGCAGGTTATTGGCGCAAAGGTAAAAAGATTTATGAAAAAGAAAACTAACTATAGTGATCTTCCTCCGGGTGGAGAGCCCAGAGGTAAACTGCAGAGGGTTGAAGATACCTTCCCCCGGCCGGAAGAGTTGGTCTTTAAAGAAGAGAATACTAAAGTCACCATCGCCTTAAGTCGTCGCAGCATTGATTTTTTCAAGCGTGAGGCGAAAAAACATGGTACACAATACCAAAAGATGATCCGAAATTTACTTGATAGTTATGCTGAGAAACATAGCCGGTAAATTTTTATTTATCATTTATGTTTGTCCGTTGTTTAAACTCGTGAAGATGGAAAGTTTTGTAAAAAAGTAAACCCGTCACCTTTTCTTAATTGAGCGCATAAGACTCCCTGCATAAATCTTTAGTAGGTAATCGACCAAGAAAATCTGACTTGATCTCATCATATTATCTTCTTTCGCCTACAAGCGGGCCTAACATTAATTTCTTGGAAATATCGGTAGCAACTTCAGAAAAGTGACATTAGCGGGACATTTTCAGTTCCATTCAATCATCACTTCAAGATTGAAACTATAGAAACTTAAAAAACCGCTATTAGAAACGAGGCTAAATCGTTAGCCAGAAGAAAATAGTTAAATTCTTTTACGATTGCTGAAACCGATGCCGAATAAACCTAACATCAATAGGATAAGGGTGGCAGGTTCGGGAACTGAGCTACTATTGGTCGAGAAAGCAAACTCACCAATGCCGCACACTTGCAAGGACCCGGATTGGGGGCAACCACTTACGTCAAAACGGACATAGCGGGCATTGGTAATAGTTAGATTAAAGATATCAGCAGCGTAGTCAATATTGGTTGCGTTATCGGTTGGTATGAGGTTCTGCCCAACAGAAACATAATTGATATTGTCGGTGGAGGTCAATACGTTAAGCGAACCGAGGCCGGCGAAGTCTTCGTTCCATAAGGCAAGTCGATCAACAGTGTAAACGTCACCAAGATCAAACACTAAAGTACCAGACGTAACACCGTCTGGCGATATCCAATCTATATCGAAAGTTGCGTTAGAATCATGTAATGGGTTGCTTGCTATGTAAGTATCGAAATCTGTTACACCGTTTATATAACCAGTGAGCAGTCCATTCTGATTGAATGCATTGACTAATTCGAAACCTCCTGGTGGGTTTACAAAACTGAACTCGCCGAGGGTATTTAGTACTTCACCTGTCGGTGCCCGTATAACTGTCGCATGGACTTGAGTCTGTAGAATAAGTACCAGCAATAACACGGACAGTGATGAAGTACGTTTCATAGGATAACATCGTAACAATGTTTATATGCTAAAAATAA
>JANQKJ010000197.1 GCA_028281205.1 Gammaproteobacteria bacterium | reverse complement strand
CCACTGGAGAAAGCAATGCCTGAAATTACCCTGCCTGATGGAAATAAAAAATCTTTTGATCAACCTGTAACTGTCGCTGAGGTGGCTAAATCAATTGGTCCTGGTTTAGCTAAGGCTGCAGTTGCTGGCCGCGTCAACGGTGAGCTTGTCGATGCTTGTGTAGAAATTAAAGAAGATGCTGATGTTTCGATTATCACGAATAAGGATCAAGATGGTTTAGACATTATTCGTCATTCATTTGCTCACTTAATTGGCCATGCAGTAAAACAGTTATTTCCAACAGCAAAAATGGCAATCGGGCCGGTGATAGATGATGGGTTTTATTATGATATAGAGTATGAGAGAAGTTTTACTCCTGAAGATTTAGAAGCGATTGAAAAGCGTATCGAAGAACTCATTAGTGAAGATTACGATGTGGTTCGCAAAGTGGTGAGTAGAGAGGAAGCCGTTAAAACATTCACACAGCGTGGTGAGCCATATAAAGTCGAAATCGCACAGGAAATTCCCGAAGATGAGGTTATCGCGCTATATCATCATCAAGAATACACAGATATGTGTCGAGGCCCTCATGTGCCTAACACACGGCATCTACGTGCCTTTAAGTTAACTAAATTAGCGGGGGCGTATTGGCGTGGTGATTCAAACAATCAAATGCTGCAGCGCATTTACGGCACTGCATGGCCAGATAAGAAACAACTCAAGCAATATTTAAAACGCATAGAAGAAGCAGAAAAGCGCGATCATCGTCGTTTGGGTAAGCAGATGGATTTGTTCCATTTCCAAGAAGAGGCACCAGGTATGGTGTTCTGGCATGCGCGCGGATGGGAACTATACAGAACGGTCGAGCGCTATATGCGGAGTAAGCTAATCGCTAATAACTATCAAGAAGTGCATACGCCACAAGTCTTAGATAGAACGCTGTGGGAGAAATCGGGTCACTGGGACAAATTTGGTGACATGATTTTCACTACGGAATCGGAAAATCGTGAATATGCGGTTAAACCAATGAATTGCCCAGGTCACGTGCAAATTTTTAATCAAGGTTTAAAGAGTTACCGAGACCTACCATACAAGATAGCCGAATTTGGTACTGTGCACCGCAATGAACCTTCGGGCACATTACATGGATTAATGAGAGCGCGACGTTTTGTGCAGGATGATGCGCATGTTTTCTGCACTGAAAATCAATTACAAGAGGAAGTGGCTAAGTTAATTGATCTCACATTTGATATCTATAAAGACTTTGGTTTTGACCAAGTAGAATTGGCACTATCAACTAGACCTAAACAGCGTGTAGGTGAAGAGTCGTTATGGGATCAGGCGGAGAAAAGTTTAAAAGAGTCACTTGAAAATAAAGGATTAGAGTATCGCCTGCAGCCAGGTGAGGGCGCATTCTATGGTCCTAAAATCGAATTTACTCTGAGAGATAGTCTGGCGCGTCGTTGGCAATGTGGGACCATTCAGCTTGATTTTTCAATGCCAAGCCGGCTGGATGCTAGTTACATCAGTGAGGATGGTTCCAAGAAGGTTCCGGTAATGATTCATCGTGCGATCCTCGGCTCACTAGAGCGGTTTATCGGTATATTAATTGAGCACTATGCAGGCAATATGCCTTTCTGGTTGTCGCCAGTACAGGCCGTTGTATTGAATATTACCGATGCGCAGGCGGAATATATGCAAAATGTCCAAAAAAGGCTTCTAAATGAAGGATTTCGGGCTAATATCGACTTGAGAAATGAAAAGATTGGCTATAAGATTCGCGAGCACACAATTCAACGCGTTCCTTACCTCATAGTCGTGGGCGATCGAGAGATGGAATCGCAATCTGTGGCCGTACGTACGCGTCAAGGTGAAGATCTCGGTTCAATGAGCATAGATGAGCTGATTGCACTGTTTACCAAAGAAAACGCGGAAATCGGCCATTTTTAGTTTATAGGAGTAGCATATCAGCGCAAGTAAAGACGTTCGCCTGAACGAGGAAATATTCGATCCGCAAGTGAGATTAATTGATGCGGAGGGTGAAAATGTAGGCGTCGTTGACAGAGAAGAAGCGTTGCGAATTGCAAGTGAGGCGGATCTCGATTTGGTTGAGATTTCACCTAATGCCCAGCCGCCAGTCTGCCGTGTGATGGACTACGGCAAATATAAATTTGAGCAAAATAAAAAAGCTCATCAGGCAAAGAAGAAGCAGAAACAGATTCAGGTTAAAGAAATTAAATTTAGACCTGGTACTGAAGAAGGTGACTATCAAGTCAAACTGCGTAAATTAGTAGAGTTTTTGCAGGATGGTGATAAAACTAAAATTACTATCCGCTACCGCGGTCGTGAAATGCAGCACAAAGAACTAGGTGCGCAATTACTGGATCGTATTGAAGAAGATTTAAAAGATTATGGTGACGTTGAGCAGCGTCCCAAAATGGAAGGCAGGCAATTGATCATGGTGTTGTCGCCTTCTAAAAAAACAAAAGTAAGTAAATAGGATATAGGTTATGCCTAAGTTAAAAACAAATCGTGGCGCTGCCAAACGATTTAAAAAAACTGCGACAGGAAAATTTAAATGTTCCCAGTCGCATTTGCGTCACATTTTGACTAAGAAAAGCACTAAGCGTAAGCGTCATTTACGTTCCATCGAAGTCGTTGCTGAGGTGGATACTCCAATGATTCGCAGAATGCTGCCTTACGTTTAATTATTTAAAGGAAACAATAGATGTCTAGGGTAAAACGCGGAGTAACCGCACGAGCACGCCATAAAAAAGTCCTTGCTAAGGCTAAAGGATATTATGGTGCACGTAAGAACGTTTATCGCGTGGCTACGCAGGCTGTTACTCGTGCCGGACAATATGCCTATCGTGATCGTCGCCAAAGAAAGAGACAATTTCGTTCGCTTTGGATTGTGCGTATCAATGCGGCAGCGCGTCAGTTTGATATTTCATACAGCCGTTTAATTAATGGTTTGCAAAAAGCTTCGATAGAAGTGGATAGAAAAGTACTTGCTGATTTGGCTGTGCATGATATTGCTGCATTTGGTCAGTTAGCAGAGCGAGCAAAAGCGCACTTGTAAAATTCTTTTTTTATCAAGACTGCTATTGCTTGTGTATAAGGGAAAGGCTTAACCTTTCCCTTTTTATTTTGTGGAGAGGTTAATTAAATATTACGTAAGTGTATAAGTTAAGATTTTAGTGATATGTGTGAGCTTGACGATTTATTAAAAACTGCTAACCAAGACATTGTAGCCACTACTGACTTGAGGGAGTTAGAAGAGCTGCGAGTTCGTTACCTTGGTAAGAAAGGTTTGGTAACTGAGCAGTTAAAAGCGTTAGGCAAGCTTTCTGCTGAAGAACGTCCCGCGGCTGGGCAACGGGTTAACCAAATTAAGCAAGCTATCCAGTCTGCATTAGAAAGTAGGGTCAGTGAACTTGAAGAGGCGGCAGTTGCAGAAAAACTTAAATCAGAAACTATTGATGTAACACTACCGGGTAGAACATCATCGGTAGGTACATTGCATCCGGTAACCATTACATTGCGTAGAATAGAAAAATTATTTCAGCGCCATGGGTTTGAGGTAGCAGATGGCCCCGAGATTGAAGATGACTTTCACAATTTTGAAGCACTAAATATACCTCCTCATCATCCCGCGCGCGCTATGCACGACACATTTTATTTTGATGATGGTTTGTTACTGCGTACACATACCTCGTCGGTACAAATTCGCACAATGGAAAACAGTTCGCCACCGATTCGTATTATCGCACCAGGTCGTGTTTACCGTTGTGACTCAGATATAACGCATAGCCCGATGTTTCATCAAGTCGAAGGGTTATTAGTAGACATAGATATCAATTTTGCCCAGTTAAAAGGCCTGGTAGTGGAGTTCTTGCATGCATTTTTTGAAAATGATCAGTTGGGGATCCGCTTTAGACCTTCGTATTTTCCTTTTACTGAACCTTCCGCGGAAGTGGATATTGAATGGCATGACGATGCAGGTAATTCAAATTGGTTAGAGGTGATGGGTTGCGGCATGGTGCACCCTAATGTGTTTAAACAAGTAGGTATTGATGTAAATAAATTTAATGGGTTTGCATTTGGTTTGGGTGTAGAGCGATTAGCCATGTTGTACTACGGTGTTCGTGATTTAAGAATGTTTTATGAAAATGATTTGCGTTTCTTACGTCAATTTACAATTTAGCAAATTCATTATGTAATAGTATCGATATGAAATTTAGTGAGAATTGGTTACGGCAGTGGGTCGACCCGCAAATTAGTACCGAAGAGCTCGGCCAACAGTTAACAATGGCCGGTTTGGAGTTGGATGGAATTGAACCGGCAGCACCAGATTTAACTGGTGTCGTCGTTGCCCGTATCGAGTCTGTGAGTCCGCATCCGGATGCTGACAAATTACAGGTTTGCCAAGTCAATCTTGGTGATGGAACACGTCAAATTGTATGTGGCGCAGACAATGCACGTACCGGTTTAGTAACAGCGTTAGCCACAGAACGCGCGCAATTGCCTGGTGGTCTAAAAATTAAAGCAGCTAAGTTACGTGGTGTTGAATCTTTTGGCATGCTATGCGCCGCCAATGAGCTGGGTTTAGATGAAGACAGTGACGGTATTATTGAGTTGAATGAAAATCTCACTATCGGTATGTCATTAATGGAAGCGCTGGATCTTAATGATGCGGTATTGGATATTGATCTTACGCCGAACCGTTCCGACTGTTTGAGTATTGAAGGCGTCGCGCGTGAGGTAGCCGCTTTAAATAGCTTGGCTATGAATGTCATCGATATGCCTGAAATAAAGCAAGACATTGATGAACAATTTGCAATTACTGTTAACAGCCAACAAGATTGCCCACGTTATTGCGGCCGTGTTTTGCGTGACGTTGATACAAAAGTGCGTACACCAATATGGATGCAGGAACGTTTGCGTCGTGGCGGTATTCGTTGCATTAATATTATTGTCGATGTGTGTAACTACGTTATGTTGGAGTTGGGGCAGCCCATGCATGCATTCGACCTTGGAAAGTTGTCTCAGGAAATTACAGTAAGAATGGCGTCTGGTAGTGAAAAACTAACATTACTGGATGGCAAGCAAATTACGCTGAGTGAGAATAGCCTAGTCATTGCTGACGCCGACAAAGCCCTTGCGCTGGCAGGTGTGATGGGCGGTGAAGAGTCTGCAGTAACGATGGAAACACAACATGTTTTTTTAGAAAGCGCTTTCTTCAATCCAGTAACAATCGCTGGCAAAGCACGTGAATATGGTTTGCATACTGAGTCTTCTCATCGATTTGAACGTGGCGTTGATCCTAACTTAGCTATGCGTGCAATACAGCGGGCTACGCAACTTATCAAGCAATATGCGGGCGCCCGTGTTGGGCCAGTGAGTGAAGTCGCAAATGACAATAATCTGCCACAGCGTGAACCGATAACTTTGTCTATCAGTAAAGTCTCAAATTTGCTCGGTGTTGAAGCGACTAGCCTCGAAGTTATCAGTATTCTTGAAGATTTACGTTGTGCTGTACAGCAAGTAGATGCTGATCAAATACTTGTGACTCCACCAAGCCATCGTTTTGATATGCAGATTGATGTTGACCTGGTTGAAGAAGTGGCAAGATTAAAGGGTTATCAGCAATTTCCAACACAATCATTACCTGTGGTTGCTACAAATATATCAGGTAAGCAAAAATCAGATTCGGTGTTTGCCTTGCAAGAAGGATTTTCTGCATTAGGTTATAACGAAGCAGTAACATTTAGTTTTACTGAGCAAGAACATTGCCACTTATTCTATGAAGGTGACGTTAAACAATTGGCAAATCCAATTTCTACTGCATTGTCAAATATGCGTACCAGTTTGTGGCCGGGATTATGTGAAGCTGCAAGTTATAACCTTAAACGCCAACATACTGCAGTTAAATTATTTGAAATTGGACGAAAGTATTTGATCCAATCCGGGCTCCTTCAGCAAACTGAAGTGCTTGCTGGAGTGGTTGTAGGTGATGTTGCACCAAGACAATGGGGTCTTGCTACGCGATCGATGGATTTTTATGATGCCAAGGGCGATATAGAACAGTTAATGTCATCCCTTGGTGTTGCTGGGTTGCTTGAATTTAGAGCACATAGTCATTTAGGACTGCATACTGGCAAAACAGCCCAAATATTGCTTGATGGTCAACCACTGGGCGTAATTGGTGCATTACACCCCAATGTGCTCAAGCCACTCGGCCTGGCAAAACGTGAAGTGTTGGTATTTGAGTTGAAAATCGATGGAAATCTATTGGATAAGTCGCCAAGTCGCTTTGAATTGTGGTCTAAGTACCCGCAGGTCAGACGTGATTTGACGTTTACAGTAAGTGCTGAAACTGCGGCACAATCAATATTGGATGCTATTTACGCCTTACAAATAAGTGAGTTGCAGGATATAGTGATTTTTTCAGTTTATCAGGGGGAAGGAGTGCTTCAAGGAGCAAAAAGCGTGTCTTTAGGCTTGATTTTACAGGACTTTTCCAGCACTCTTACAGAACAACAAATAGAACAAACCATGACAAATATCATTTCTCTACTAGCGGACAAATTTGATGCGGAGTTGAGAAGCACCTAAGACTATGGCATTAACAAAAGCAAACATGGCCGAGAATTTATTTGAGGAGCTTGGTCTAAATAAAAGAGAAGCCAAGGAGTTGGTAGAGGTGTTCTTTGAGGAAGTTCGGTTAGCGCTTGAAGAAGGCGAAGAGGTTAAATTATCAGGTTTTGGTAACTTTATTCTTCGTGATAAAAGTCAGCGACCTGGGCGTAATCCAAAGACTGGAGAGGAAATACCCATAACAGCTCGACGAGTTGTGACATTCCGTCCTGGGCAAAAACTAAAATCAAGGGTAGAAGAATATGCTGGAAGCCAGCAATAATAGCGAATTACCTGTTATCCCTTCAAAGCGTTACTTTACAATTGGTGAAGTAAGTGAGTTGTGTGACGTAAAACCCCATGTATTGCGATATTGGGAACAGGAATTTCCTACACTAAAACCAGTAAAGCGACGTGGAAACCGACGTTACTATCAGCGTCATGATGTGGTGTTAATTCGCCAAATTCGTAGTCTGTTATATGAACAAGGTTATACTATTGGCGGTGCAAGACAAAAGCTCGCGGACCCTGTTGAAGCAGAACAAAGTAGTTCGGGGACAAATCAAATCATTCAGCAAACACGTGCTGAATTGGAAGACTTACTACAATTTCTTAGTCGTTAGAATTTTTTACTACCAAGCCATTTTATTATTAGTTGATTTCGGGGTGTGGCGCAGCCTGGTAGCGCACCGCAATGGGGTTGCGGGGGTCGAAGGTTCAAATCCTTTCACCCCGACCAATACAGAGCTACTGAGGTAAATCAAAGTTCTGTGCTTGCGCCTGAGTTACTTGGCTAAGCATGGTTAAAATATTACCGTGCGTAGGTTTTAGTATGCTCAAGGCCAAGGTATCCTTGTATTATACTATTTTTTCTTAAATATCCATCTTTGTATCCATAAATATGAATGTTAATTTAGAGCTGATACTAGTTATCGGTACGCTATTGACCGGCGTAATTGTTTTATTAGATAAGTTAGTGTTAGCAGAGAAACGACGCAAACGCATACTTCACGAAACGTATGACGCCAAATTTAATCAGGGTGATAGCCGAGTTACTAATAAAGAGTATAAAGAACCTTGGTATATTGATTATTCGCGATCATTTTTTCCTGTGTTACTGATAGTACTGGTGTTGCGTTCATTTGTTGCTGAGCCTTTTAGAATCCCGTCTGGTTCTATGATGCCAACATTGTTGCATGGGGATTTTATTTTAGTGAATAAGTTCACTTATGGTTTGAGATGGCCAGTTTTACATACTAAGTTCTGGGAAAATAATCAGCCTGAAAGAGGTGATGTAATTGTTTTTCGCTATCCTAAAAACCTATCGTTAGACTACATAAAACGTGTTATTGGCGTGCCAGGAGATAGAATCGAGTACCGTAATAAAGTTGTCTATATTAATGGCGAAGAGATGAAACAAGTGGATCTCGGGCAATATTATGGTGAAGGTAGGGATAGTGTTATGTCAGGCAGTGAAAAAAGACAAGAAAATCTTGTCTCGATATCCCACAATATGCTTATTAATGACAGACGGTATGCAGTTGATAATACTTGGACTGTACCTGATGGCCACTACTTCGTGATGGGAGATAATCGGGACAATAGTAATGATAGTCGTGTCTGGGGTATGGTGCCGGAAAAAAATCTGGTAGGAAAAGCGTTTATGATCTGGATGAACTGGGATATACCAGAAGGACAATTTGATTTCAGACGTATCGGTAAACAAATTGAGTGAGGTGACTATTGTGAAACTAACAAAACAGCAAACAGGTTTGTCAACTATCATGCTCATTGTCATAGTAGGTTTATTTGGTTATGCAGTATATATAGGTTTGAAAATTACGCCGGTCTATATGGAATACTTTTCGATTAAATCTTCTGTAGACGGATTGGCAGATGAAATGAAAACGCGGCAGATAAGTAAGACGCAATATTTTGATCTAATTAGGCGGCGACTTGAAATCAATTATGTTGATATTGGCGCGTTAACACCCAGTCGAGATGGTTGTGTAAAGTCCAAGAAAGAAGTGTTTCATTATAAAAATACTAAGAAGAGCGTCGATGTTGGTGTTAGTTATGAGAAGCGTATTCCAATAATAGCAAATATTGATTTCTTGATAGTTTTTGATTATATGCGTACTGTTAATTCTCCAAAGAAATAGTCATATAAATTATTACGTGCCAGGTTTCGAGCAATTACCTGAGGAGATTACTGACTCTAAACTCTTCAAGGCTGCACTCACGCATCGTAGTGCGGGTAAAGATAATAATGAACGGTTGGAGTTTCTTGGTGATGCGGTGTTGGGTTTGGTTATCGCTAATGTATTATTTGAAAAATTCCCTGACTGCGATGAAGGCGATTTAAGCCGTTTGCGTGCGCATCTAGTATGCAAAAAAGCTTTAGCGCAACTGGCCAAAGAAGCTCAACTAAGCTCTATTCTTAAATTAGGTGCTGGTGAAAAAAAGAGTGGCGGACATTATCGTACGTCTATACTTGCGGATAGTTTAGAGGCTATTTTTGGCGCGATCTACTTATTAAAAGGATTTGAGTTTACTGCACGGTTTATAAAAACACTTTATCAACAGTCTCTGGAAAACCTCCCTGATATTGATGAGTTAAAAGACCCTAAAACTCGCTTGCAAGAATATTTGCAAGCCAACCAGCTTGCTGTTCCAAGTTATAGGGTTTTGAGTGAATCAGGCGAAGGTAACAATAAGCAATTTAGAGTTGAGTGTACTGTTAATGAAATGAAAGTTCATTCCATCGGCGAGGGAAAGAGTAAGAAAAAAGCCGAACAGGTAGCAGCTAGGAATGTGCTGAATATGCTACTAGCTAAATAACCGTGCCAATAAAGACTCATTGTGGTTACGTTGCTATTATTGGCCGGCCCAATGCGGGTAAATCTACGTTATTTAATTGTCTGGTTGGACAGAAAATTTCCTCTATAAGTTTTAAACCCCAGACTACGCGGCATCGTATCGTGGGTGTTCGTACTGAAGAAGATGCGCAATTTATATTTGTCGATACCCCTGGAATTCACCTGGGTGGAAGTAGATTGCTTAATCGTGTACTAAATAAGAACGCCACTAATGTACTGCACGATGTAGATTTAATTTTTTGGCTAATTGACAGAGGTCATTGGACAGCAGAAGAGGATTACATTAAAAAATCATTAAGTAATGTTGAATGTCCTGTAATCCTGATAGTGAATAAGATTGATAAACTTGCTCGACGCGAAGAATTATTGCAAATTTTAGCTAAGCTTGATGAAAAATATACTTTTGCTGAAATAATTCCTATTTCAGCCATGAAACAGGATAATATTAGTGACTTGGTTGACACTGGCAAACGTTACTTGCCCAAGTCAGAGTTCTATTATTCAGATGAATATCTAACTGATAGAAGCAAAGAATTTATCGCGGCAGAAACTATCCGAGAGGCTGCTTTTGTGTACTTGGAAAAAGAGTTGCCTTATGCAACACATGTTGAAATAGAAAAGTATGAAGTTGATAGCGAGCGAACCAATATTTCAGCGACGATATGGGTGGAGAAGCAGGGTCAGAAAGCAATCTTGATTGGAAAGAAAGGTGAGATGCTAAAAAAGCTAGGGTCACGAGCACGTAGTACTTTGCAAAAACAGTTAGGCGTAAAAATACATCTAGATCTTTGGGTGAAATTGCATAAAGATTGGCAAGATAACCCGCAAATTGTTGGCAAGTATGAATTGTAAATAGAGATATGCGTGTAGAACTGGAACCTTCATATATCTTGCATTCTAAGCCTTACCGCGAAACCAGTATGCTCGTTTATGTGTTAACTGAACAACACGGTATTGTACATATGGTGTCTAAAGGTGCGCGTAAAAAAGGACGCAATAATTTACAGCCGTTTACTAAAATGTACTTATCATGGTCGGGTAAGAGTGATCTTGTTTCTTTGAATAAAATTGAGCATGAGAGCAGTAATTATACAAATAATTTTCGTGCACAAGTGCAGTGTTTTTATATGCATGAGCTTATTATGAAATTAATTCCGAGTATGAGTCCTGCGCCAGAATTATTTTATTTATATGAAAGCACGCTTAAAGCTATGATAGAGAAACCTGGCGATGAGAGCGTATTGCGTTATTTTGAAGTGCAATTGCTGGCTATAATGGGGCATCCGCTACAGTTGAAGTTTGATTATATTAATGACCAAATAATAGAGAAAAATAGTATATATCGTTATGATCCAGATTTTGGCCCAACGCAAGTTGTTACTAATAGCGGGCGTTGGAATATTATAACGGGTTCTCTAATATCTCAACTTGAGAAACACGATTTCTCTCGAGAAAATTTACCGCAGGCAAAAAAGTTTTTGCGCGGTATTATGCAATACTATTTGCAAGGAAAGCCATTGATGGCGAGACGATTACTAAAGGTTAATTAAGTGGGTCAAGAGCAAGTTAAGTTAGGTGTAAACCTGGATCATATAGCAACTTTGAGGCAGGCTAGATATACACCTTACCCAGATTTAGTTGAGGCAATCAGAGTTTCAGAAACGAGTGGTGCTAATGGTATTACTTTGCATTTACGTGAGGATCGCAGACATATCCAGGATGATGATATCCATGTAGCGAGAGAAGTAATCGCCACGCACTTAAATTTGGAGATGGCTGCAACTAGTGAGATGCAGAATATTGCTCTGAAAGTGAAGCCTGAATATTGCTGTATCGTGCCTGAAAGAAGAGAGGAATTAACTACTGAAGGTGGGCTTGATGTAGTCGCGCATCGTGATCGTCTCTCAGACTTAATTCTTGCATTAAAATCAGAAAATATATTGGTTTCATTATTTATAGAGCCCAATCCTCTGGTCATTGATATGGCAGCCGATATTGGTGCGTCTATTATTGAAATTCATACGGGCCACTATGCAGCTAAACATGGCCTACAACAGCAGCATGAATATGAGCGTATCAAGAATGCTGCGCAGCATGCACAACAGCTTGGTCTAACGGTAAATGCAGGTCATGGTTTGCATGTTGGCAATGTTAAACCGATTGCAGATATTCCTGGAATGAACGAATTGAATATTGGTCACGCCATTGTTTCAGATGCAATATTTGTCGGTTTGAGTGCCGCTATTCAAAATATAAGACATGCTATGGATGGTGCGTAACAGTGAAGCTTTTAGGCGCCGGGATCGACATTGTTGAGCTAGAACGAGTAAAAAAAATTTCTGATAAACGGAATGGCCAGTTTTTAAAGAAAATTTTACACCCTAAAGAACTGGAAGAGATAGCGCAGACAACAAATAGTATTGCATTTCTTGCAAAAAGATTTGCGGTAAAAGAAGCGGCTGCTAAAGCCTTGGGTATTGGTATTGGCAAGACCTTAAGTTTTACTGATATGTATGTAGAGCATGATGAATTGGGGAAACCTTTGCTTAGATTTACCGATGAGTGTTGTGAAAGACTAAATTTAATGAATAAAGATACATTGTTAACAATTGCTGATGAGCAAGCATACGCAGTCGCTCATGTGTTACTTTTTTGTGAAGATTAATTGAATATGAAATATAAAACTCTGGCTGAATTCGTTGGTAATACTCCATTAGTGCGTTTGCAGTTCCTGAACCCCAATCCAAGTAACACTATATTGCTAAAATTAGAGGGAAATAATCCAGCCGGTTCAGTTAAAGATCGCCCTGCGCTGAATATGATTAATGCTGCGCAAAAACGTGGCGAAATTAAACCGGGCGATACGTTAATCGAGGCTACCAGTGGGAATACAGGTATTGCCTTAGCTATGGCAGCAGCAGTACAGGGCTATAAAATGGTACTAGTTATGCCGTCGACGATGACTATGGAGCGTCGTGCAGCAATGGCGGCCTTTGGTGCAGAACTTGTACTTGTCTCAGGTGAAGAAGGTATGGAAGGTGCGCGAGATTTAGCTTTAAAAATGCAGGCAGATGGCAAAGGCAAAGTTTTAGATCAATTTGCTAATCCCGACAACCCAGCATCTCATTACCAATCAACGGGCCCAGAAATCTGGACTGACACGGGAGGCGAAGTCACGCATTTTGTCAGTTCTATGGGCACTACTGGAACCATCATGGGCACTTCAAAATATTTAAAAGAAAAAAATCCTGATATTCAAATTGTAGGTGTTTACCCTGAAGAAGGTTCACAAATTCCAGGTATTCGTAAATGGGCAAAAGAATATGAACCGGCGATATTTAATGAATCTGAAGTTGATCAGATTCTTTATGTGTCACGTGAACAAGCCGATGATATGGCAGTACAATTAGGCCATAAAGAAGGTATATTTTGTGGAGTGTCTTCAGGGGGAGCTTTGCACGCTGCACTAAGATTGTCAGAGCAAGTGAGTAATGCAGTCATTGTAACGATTATTTGTGATAGAGGTGATCGCTACATTTCTACTGGGATATTTGATCCCGATCCTGCTCCTTGATTTTTATAAAATAGATAGTTTTTCACAGGAACGATGTAGTTTTACTTGTAAAGAGCTTGATAGTATAAGCTGAGTAAATTAACGTTTATATCGTAGAGCAGTAATGAGATTCTCAAATCAAATGCTACTTAGTCATGGATCACTATAAATTTGTCATATCGGAGCATTTAAACCATTATGGAACTTTGTATGGTGGTAATTTGCTTAAGTGGATCGATGAAGTGGGTTACATTACTGCTGCCATTGAATTTCCTAAAAATCGATTTGTAACTGTTGCCTTGGAAAATGTTGAGTTCAAGCATCGTATAGAGGTCGGTGCGGTGTTAAAATTTTCTGTGGAGCAGCTGCGATTAGGCAATTCGTCTTTGACTTATGATGTTAAAGTATATTCTGCAACTGAAGGTGCAGAATCTAATATGGTGTTATTTGAAACAAATATCACCTTTGTTAATATCGATGAAAATGGAAATAAAGCAACTATTCAACATTAGTATTTGATTAGCGTTTAAGTTTTTCACCAACTGCACCACCGGCAGCACAGATACATGCTTTTAAAAATACATCTTCAAATAATATTATTGGAGTGAATTCTTGAAAGAAAAAGTCAGCTTCATGATGCTGGTGAACACCTAAAATGATTAAGCTCGCGATTATGCCTGTTAAAAATCCATATAAGATTCCTTTCTGGTGCATATAGCCAACCACTGTGCCGCTAATCAAAGGCGCAAAATTAATCAGAAAAGAAGACTTGATCATTAATAGAGTACTGGACGAAAAATCATCCAGGAAGTTAAAGTAAATATAATGCAGTCCTCTATCACCGTAATA
>JANQKJ010000196.1 GCA_028281205.1 Gammaproteobacteria bacterium | reverse complement strand
CTTCGGATTCTGCATATACAATATCACCATCATCTGTTGTCTCTTGGTAGGTAGCTAGGTTGCCGACAGAGATCATTTTCGTGACTTGACCATCTTTTGTGTAAACCGTAATCACGTCACCGGTTAAGATTGTTGTGCCTTGTACCATCTCTACATCGCCGCGATAAATACTTACCCCAGTTTTATCGTTTAGCTCAGCAGTGTCAGCAGTGATATGAATAGGTTTCTCGCTATCGTCTGAGCGTGCATGCACTGAGTTGAATACAGTTAGGCAAATTAAAAGCGCATACAACAAAAGTATCTTACTGTTCATAAATACCACGTACTTTGTTCAAAAATTTTATTTGTTTAGTGTGCGGATTGAATTCTAACCCTGTTCCTTGCATATTACCTTTTCCATGCATAATTGTGGCGGGTAAATCAGTTGTTGCAGTTTGGGTGCGATTATCGAGTGTCAGTTGCTCAGTTGTCATAACAATATTATTTTTATTTTTGTCTGGCATTGTAACTCTAACGTTATCCTCTAGCGACGTCAGGTTCTCATTATGAAATATTTGTGCATGTTTGGAAGTAATTTCAATCGGAGGCTCATGCTCGCGGTACATGATGATTTTTGGGTCATCCATTAAGGATTTTTGTTGTTCAGTCAACATGCGAGTAGACGGTGAATAGATGATGGACTGGGCTTCACCATGAGTGTTTGTGTTAGTTAAAGAAAAGTTTTTAAATTGATGGGAATAGTATAGTTGTTGCGGATTGTTGAGTAGTTGCTTGGTATATTCTTTTTCCACAGAAAGTAAATAATGAGCGACTATAGTAATCGTCAAACTAAGTAATAACAGTATTAATAGTGATTTAATCATTGCACATTATGATTAAGCGCTTTTTCTAATAGACCTTTAGCATCCATAATCAGTTCACATACTTCCCTTACTGCGCCATGACCACCGCGTGCGGCTGTGGTATGGCTTGCATGACTAATCACCCAAGGGTGTGCATCTGCTACAGCAAATGATAAGCCCGCCATCTGCATGGCCGGCACATCTATAATGTCGTCGCCAACAAAAGCTACTTGCTGGCTCTGCAGGGCCCTATTGTTAATTAATTCTGTCAGCGCAATACGTTTATCAATATGCCCTTGCATAATAGTACTAACTCCTAACTCCTGCATGCGGACATTGACGGCTTTGGACTCGCGCCCTGATATTACAGCGACATCGATGCCATAGTGCATAAGCATGCGCACACCATGGCCATCGCGTACATTAAAAGACTTGGTTTCTTCGCCAAAGTGATTAATTGAAATAGTGCCATCAGTGAACACACCATCGACATCAAATACAACTAACTTAATATCGCATGCTATTTTTTTGAGGGATTTGATATCCATGTGTCAATATTTATTTAAATCACACCTGCATTCAACAGGTCATGCATATTTAATGCGCCAATTAGTTTATTGTCTTTGTCCGCAACCGGAATAGAATTGATACGTAATGTTTGCATAACTTCTAGTATTTCTGCAGCAAGTTGTTCTTGGTTTGCTGTGTGGCAATTGCGTGTCATTACATCTTTTATCATTGTTTTGTGTAGATCTATGTCTTGATCTAATACACGGCGTAAGTCTCCATCTGTAAATATACCTAGAATGCGACTACTTGCATCAACGACTACTGTCATACCCAAACCTTTGCTGGTTATTTCTAGTAAACCTTGTTTCAGACTCATATCTTCCAATACCTGAGGGACTTCCTTGCCCTCATGCATAATGTCAGCGACCTTAATTAAAAGACGTTTGCCAAGGCGACCTGCAGGATGGGAGCGGGCAAAGTCACTTTCATTAAACCCCTTTGCGTCGAGTAAGGCGATGGCTAATGCATCACCCATGGCAAGCATCGCGGTGGTACTTGTGGTTGGCGCTAAACCTAGAGGACAAGCTTCATTAGTAACTGAAACGTCCAGAGTAACATCGGCATTAGTGGCTAAATTCGATTGTTTATTTCCCGTGAGTGCAATTAATCGAATACCCAATCTCTTAAGTGGGGGGAGTAAAGAGACTAATTCATCTGATTGACCAGAGTTGGATAACAGTATGGCGACATCTTGTTTGTCTATCATACCCATATCACCATGTGCAGCCTCAGCCGCACTAATGAAAAAAGCTGGACTGCCAGTGCTAGCAAGTGTTGCAGCAATCTTGCGCCCTATATGTCCCGACTTGCCTATTCCAAGTACAACAATACGGCCTGAAGTTGTTAATAAATACTCGCAGGCAGTAACAAAATCGTCATCAATGCGGTTGGATAAATCCAGCACGGCATTGGCTTCTTCTTTAATAACGGCCTGTGCCAATTGAATTATTTTTTGTTTGTCTGGTGTCTTCATTGTAGTCATGCAAGATTTTGCACATATAGTGTTGCTTGGAAACCAACAAAACACATAAGTAACACTAAACCTGATAGCCGATGCATCCCATTTCCTTTATGCGTGAAATAAGCTAATGCAAATAATAATAGTGTGAGTCCAACCATAATAGGCAAGTCACGCGTGAGCACCTCGCTTGGGGCACTATAAGTATGTATCAAGCCAGGCACACCAATTACGCCCAGAGTATTAAATATGTTTGAGCCTACGACATTACCAATTGCTAGATCAGTATGATGTTTTAAAGCTCCGGTAACTGAGGCGGCTAATTCAGGTAAGCTTGTTCCAATTGCAACAATAGTCAGACCAATCACTAAGTCAGAAATTCCAAAATACTGCGCAAGTTTTACACTGGAATCTACCAGAATGTTTGAGCTTATAAGTAATAATACTAGCCCTGCTACGGTCCAAACGATTGACATTGTAAGACTGCAGTAGTGTTCGCTTTCTTGTTCTTCTTGATTGCTGGAGTGTGTTGCTAAGTAAGTAATCACAATCAATAAAGTTGCGATAAGTATTAGTGCGTCCATTAGTGACAGTTGTAAATCTTTAAGCAACCACAATGTAATTCCAGTCGCAATGAATAATGCTGGGAATTCGCGCAGTAAAGTCTGACGTGCCACAAGAATAGGCGTAAGTAAGGCAGTGACACCCAGAATGAGAGTGATATTTGTAATGTTTGAGCCAATGGCATTGCCAATCGCCAGGCCGCTGTTACCTTGCCAAGCGGATACACCCGAAATTAACAACTCAGGTGCTGAAGTGCCAAAACCAATAACCACAACACCAATAACAATAGGAGAAATACTGAAGTTGTGGGCAAGGCCAACTGCTCCTACAACAAAGCGATCAGCACTCCAAATCAATAATGCGAACCCGAAAAGGAGTCCAAAAATAATCGTAGTCATAGGGTATTTCTTTGGGAAAGAAGCGATTATACATGTTTTGATTTTGCCTATATGGACAATCCAGAGACAGCCGATCGCATTATGATGAATAAATAGTCATATTCACTAATACCTATAGACCACGTATGATTGCGATTTGAAAAATTTGCCATGACTGACACCGATATACACATTAGTTCTGAACCGTTAGTAGAAATTCGCGATTTGTATTTCTCGCGTGGAGAACTGCCTATCTTTAAAGGACTTAGCTTAGACATTCGGCGCGGCCAAGTGACGGGTTTCATGGGGCCAAGTGGCACAGGTAAAACGACGCTGCTGAAATTAGTTGGTGGCCAGCTAAAACCATCAGATGGCAAAGTCTATATTCAAGGTCAAGACGTTAACGCAATAAGCCGTGCTTCATTATTTGAGTTAAGAAAGCGTATGGGCATGTTGTTTCAAAGTGGCGCACTTTTAACCGATTTGAACGTATACGAAAACGTGGCCTTCCCGTTGCGCGAACATACTAAATTACCTGAACAAATCATACGTGATCTGGTACTAATGAAATTAGAAGCTGTCGGTCTGCGTGGTGCAAGAAAACTCATGCCAAGTCAATTATCCGGGGGTATGGCGCGCAGAGTGGCGCTGGCCAGAGCCATTGTCTTGGATCCTATGATGATAATGTACGATGAGCCATTTACTGGTCTAGATCCGATTACTAAAGGCACCATCGTAACACTCATTAAACAACTTAATAATGTACTAGGACTGACCAGTGTGATTGTGTCACATGATGTAGAAGAAACATTATCCATCGCGGACTATATTTATGTCATTTCAGATGGAGAAATTGTTGAATCCGGAACGCCTGCCAGTTTGCGTAAAAGCAGTTCCGAATGGGTGCAACAATTCCTTAATGGCTACCCAGATGGACCGGCCCCGTTTCATTATCCTGCACCAGAGTACATCCAAGACTTGCTGGCCGGACGTTAACAATGCTTGATTGGCTGCAGAATATCGGCAAAAAATCTTTGCGTGGGTTCGAATCCACGGGTCGGGCAGCTATGTTCTTTGTTGCTGTAGTACGTGGTATGGATGTTGCGCTAATTCGGTTTCGGCTGACTTTGCGCGAGATATACTCTGTTGGTGTTTTATCGATAGTTATTATTACGGTGTCGGGTCTGTTTGTGGGCATGGTATTGGGTCTTCAGGGTTACGTGAATTTTGCTAAATTCAATGCTGAAGAGTCATTGGGGATTTTTGTTGCTTTGTCCCTGGTGCGAGAATTAGGTCCGGTGGTTACCGGGTTGCTATATGCGGGTCGAGCAGGATCAGCATTGACCGCAGAAATTGGTCTTATGAAGACGACAGAACAATTGGCCTCAATGGAAATGATGGCAGTGGACCCAATTCGCCGAATCATTGCACCGAGGTTTCTGGCCGGGATCATTTCTATGCCATTATTGGCCGCGATATTCAGCGCGGTAGGCATTTTTGGCGGTTACTTTGTAGGAGTTGGCTTATTGGGTGTGGATTCCGGGTCTTATTGGTCACAAATGCAAGCCAATGTCGATTTTTCAGGCGACATTGTGAACGGGGTAATAAAAAGTGTAGTGTTTGGTATTGCCTGCAACTGGATTGCACTGTATCAGGGTTATGACGCGATACCCACTGCAGAAGGCGTCAGTCGCGCGACTACAAAAACAGTAGTTCACTCGGCTTTGGCAGTATTGGGATTAGACTTTGTATTAACGGCATTGATGTTTGGGGACATCTAAAATTTACCAAGAGAGAAAGTTATGACAACAAGATTCATGGAAATTACAGTAGGGTTATTTGTAGTCATGGGTGCTGCTGCGCTGTTTGTGTTGGCAATGAATGTCAGTAATTTTGGTTCTTTAAGTTCCAAGGAAGGCTATTATCTAACCGCATATTTTGAGAATATTGGCGGTCTGAAGGTAAGATCTGCGATTACTGTGTCAGGAGTACGTGTGGGGCAAGTCAGCGATATTGTTTTCGATCCAGAACGTCTGCAGGCAAAAGTGACGATAAAAATAGACAATGATCATGATTACTTTACCCTAGACACTGCGGCCAGTATTTATACCGCAGGTTTATTAGGGGAACAGTACATTGCATTGGAACCCGGCGCCGAAGATGACACTCTAACGGACGGTGATGAAATAGAATTTACTCAGTCAGCAGTAGTATTGGAAGAAATTATTAGTAAATTTATTTCAAATGCGAGCACCAGTTAAGTCTTTAAGGAATGATTATGAATAAACTAATAACAATATTAATAATAACGCTATGTGGGTTTACTTCATGGGTCAGTGCAGATGAAAGAACACCCGAGCAAATTGTTGAGCAGACATCCGCTGAGTTGCTGACGGTAATTAATGAGCAATCAGACAGAATTAAAAATGAAGACGGCTATGTTAACCAGGTGATTGATGATTTGATATTGCCAGTGATTGATTTGCAGTCCATGGGTAAGCTAATTCTTGGTAAGCACTGGAAAACCGCGAGTGAGGAACAAAGAAGTCAGTTCATTAGTGAATTTAAATCAATGCTAATTCGTACTTATGCAAAATCAGTTGCAGATTATGGTCATGCCAAAGTTAAAGTATTTCCTCCCCAAGGTGAGCAAAAAGGTAAGCGCCATCGGGTTAAATCCCATTTGGATTTAGGTTCGGGTACACCTTTGCAAGTTGATTATGTTTTTAGAAGAAAAGATGGTGACTGGAAAGTCTTTGACTTGGTGGTTGATGGTCTGAGTCTAATTAAAAATTTCCGTACTAGCTTTTCTCAGGAAATCAGTGAGACATCTTTAGATGCCCTTATTGAACGCCTTGCCAATACTAACGCTAAGGCAGTTTAAGCATTGTTGTAAAAATTTCATGGTTGAACTGCAAAGCTTAGGTAACGGTAATTTTCGCATTGGGAGTGATCTAACAATATCCACTGCTCCGGAGTTATGGGCACAATCGCGAAAAATATTTCCACCGATTGAGGCGGAAGCGATTAGTATTGATGTCAGTAATGTAGTACAAGTCGATAGTGGCGGTTTAGCATTATTGGTGGCTTGGGCGCGCTGGGCAAATTTTAGAAACAAACAATTCCACCTGCATGGCAGTTCTGACAAACTCACGGTCTTGATCGAGAATAATCAGCTGGAAAAGCTGTTTTATTCATCTTAGGGTAAGATAGCCAATCAATTAATTTCTTTTTTTCTGCGCTATCCTAAATATTCAAGCTAGCGCAGTATCCCGGTTATGTAAGCATGGAAAAATTATTAGTCACGGGTGGCACGCCACTTAAGGGAAAAGTTCGAGCATCTGGCTCGAAGAATGCAGTGTTGCCTATACTTGCTGCTTCCTTGCTGGCAGACACGCCTATGACTATAGGTAATGTTCCACATTTACTAGATGTGACTACCACTATGGGACTGCTTGG
>JANQKJ010000170.1 GCA_028281205.1 Gammaproteobacteria bacterium | reverse complement strand
TTTGAAAACAACTATGCCCATTATCGAGTGGCACAAGCTGGTAATGCAATTCGCTTGTATAGAAATAATGTTTTACATAGTCAGTGGAATTCTAAAAACCCAGTATCAGGGAAACTTTGGGATCTGTTTCTTATCTCCGCACTGGTCTCTAAGGAAAAATTACCTCGTGTATTAGTATTGGGTGTTGGTGGTGGAAGCGTTATCAAGTTAATACATCACTATTACCCTGATGCAGAAATCAAGGCACTTGATTTTGATAAAACCCACCTTAAAGTGGCTAGAAAATACTTTAAAGTGAATACTAAGAAATGTCAGCTTATTTGTGCAGAAGCCGAAGAGTGGCTTAGAAAATACCACGGAAAGAAGTATGATTTGATTATCGATGATGTTTTTAATGAAATTGATAACATTCCTTACCGTTCAATAGAAGGTAAAAAAAACTGGGCTAAAGTGTTATTAAAAAATTTAAAGCACAAAGGTATATTAGTATTTAATTTTGCTGATAAAAAAGAATGGAATAAAAGCTTTAAATTATGGAAGACCTCACTTGTTAGTAACAATATAGGAATCGCTACCCAGCATAAATGTGATAACAGAATTGTGCATATTTCATCTGAAGATATATCACACAAGCGTATAACACATTGGCTCCAGCAGCATAAATGTAGCGAGTATATTAAGTATCTTAATAATGGCACAATTTCATATCGATCCCTAAAGCAACAATGAGCTAATTCTATGCGCGGTTTTGTCCCACCTGATCCTGTAGAAGGTGTATCAAAGTTACAGTATGCGGTTATCTATGCACCTAGAGCAAAACGCCACCGTTTCTCAGCGAATTGTGTGCAAGTTTGTAACAGTCGTGAGGAAGCAATAGAGCGCTCAGATAGTGAGAACCATATGCTTGCGGGAAAGGTATTAGGTCCTTCAAAGTCTTCCGAGGGGCAGTATATTTTCTATCTCATTGAGTGGCTAAGTATCTGAATATTATGCTTTTATAGCGCTTTATCTAGTATTTTATCCCATATAGCACATAGTAATTTAAATAATCATTTTGCTGAGTATTATTAGTTATCTCACATAATAACCATAGCAAGAAATTAGTTAACATGCTCAATTTGTTTGGTCGCAATAAGAATAATGAATCCAGTGACGATGCTGTAAACATTATCGCAAAAGATTCTGATTCTAAATACTCAATACAGATGGACCTAAAGGGTCGAATCCTATTTATAAGCTTTGGCCTGAAAGAGTATTTTCTAATCCATGATATTTATGATGTCTCACAAATATTGCCAACAGATATGGAGTCTTTATGTGAGTCCTTATCCAAATCAAGACGATCCCAGGTTACAAAATGTGAGTTTTCAGGGAAAGTTTGGTTATGGGAATTTTCAGTACAGGATAAAAATAATGTCCTTGTAAAGTTATTAAATCATGAGGATTTTGAAAGAGATAATCGAGCTGATTCAAATAATGATGCTAATCAATTAAATGAAGAAACATTTGGTAGTGTACCTGCCAGTATTTGTGTGACGTCACATGATAATTTTCATGTCATCTATGCAAACGAAAGATTTCATAAAATGTTTAAAGGCGCTAAAGAGTTGCTTAATGATTTATCATTATTAATTAATAATAAAGAAGTGCTAAGTGATATTAATTCATCGTTACAAGACAGTGACGAGGTTGAAAATGTACTTTTTGTTTACAAGCAACAAGGCGAAAGTTTCTGGCAGAATAATGATCGCTTTATATCAGTCAATATACAGCGCTCCAATCAAATATTTGGTGATGCATTAGTTTGGAAATTTGAAGATATTTCAGATTTTAAAAACTTGCAAAATCAGCATCAACTGTATAAGAAAAAATTTAATACAGCAATTCAAGCAGCTACAGAAGGGATTTGGGAATGGTCTAAACTAGATGAGCATGGTGATTGGTGGTCTAAGCCAATGTATAGCTTGCTAGGCCTGGATAAAGATAACAATAAGCCTTCACTTGAAATGATGAAACGGCTTATGCACCCTAAAGAAAAAAAAGTATTTGATCGTTTGCTTGAGAATGAAATACGAAGCAAACAATATTTTTCTATGGAGTGCCGCTTAACTGTTAAGGAACATGGGTTTAGATGGTTTCGGTTAAGAGTGGTGGGGGCATTTGACATAAATGGCGATGTTAGTAAGTTGATTGGTTCGCTGGTAAATATACATTCAGAAAAAACTAACCGGTTACAGTTACAACAGGAGAAAGATAAAGCAGTTGCCACGCTTAATTCTATTGTTGATGCAGTTATAACCACCAATGCAGATGGGGTTATCGAATACCAAAACTCTGCAGCTGAGAGATTAACTGGGATATCGAAAGAACAGGCTAAAGGTATGCATATCGATAAAACAATATCGTTTTATCAAGAACATTCATTAAATGACATTGATAATCCTGTTATAACTTGTCTTAATTCCGGTGAACGCATGAGTCAAAAAATTTATGCTGACATGCTGGATAAAGATGGAACACGTTATACAGTTCAAGTCATGGCTACTCCTTTAGTACGCAAAGATGGTCAAGTATTTGGTGCAGTGCTAGTGTTAAATGATGTGACAAATATTCGTGTGTTATCGCGACGACTAAAATATCAGGCATCGCATGATATTTTGACTAAACTGATTAATCGTAGCGAATTTGAAAAACGTGTTCGCAATGCAATTACACAAGCTCAAAACCATGATGGCAATTCGGCAGTGCTATATATTGACCTTGATCGCTTTAAGCTTATTAACGACATTTGTGGTCATGCGGCGGGCGATGAATTATTAAAGCAAGTGGCTAAGTTGTTACGTGCAATAGTCGATAAGAAAAACTCGGTTGCGCGAATGGGTGGTGATGAATTTGCTGTGTTAATTGAAAACACTCATATTAGCAAAGCAGAAAAAATTGCAAATAAAATACTTTCTGAGTTAGCTGCATATCGTTTTTCATGGGATGAGAAAACATTTTCTATTGAATGCAGTATTGGAATGGCTGAAATTCAGCCATCATGTGATGGGTTAACCTATATATTGAACGCAGTTGATAGTGCTTGTTACCTGGCAAAAGAATCGGGACGTAATTGCATACGTACTTATTGTGATGGGGATGACACAATTATTGAGCGTAAGGGACAGGAGCGCTGGATACAGCATTTTGACAAAGCTATTGAAAATGATGATCTGGTTTTGTATGCACAACCAATTGTTTCGCTATCTAAACAACAACCTAAAAAGACTTCAATAGAAATACTAGTAAGAATGTTGGATGATGATGGTAGTGTGATTCCACCGAATGCTTTTTTACCCGCAGTTGAGCGATACGACCGTGCATATAAATTAGACCGATGGATTATAGGGCAAGTTTTTAAATATATAAGCACGCATAAAAAGCATGTTAAGAAGCTTACTAAGATTTCTATTAATTTGTCTGGTCAATCTGTCGCAGAGGATGAACTGCTTCCATTCATTCAACAGAAAACCAGAGAATATAATATTGATTCAAGTCAGATTTGTTTTGAAGTTACTGAAACTGCGGCAATCGCTAATTTAACTACGGCAATTGATTTAATAGAACAACTTAAGCAAGATGGATTCCTGTTCGCCCTGGATGATTTTGGTTCAGGATTATCTTCGTTTGCTTATTTAAAAACGTTGCCAGTCGACTATTTAAAAATTGATGGTATTTTTGTTAAAGATATGCAAACGGATAAAGTTAACTATGCAATGGTTAAAGCTATTCATGAAATGAGTGCAGTGTTGGACAAACAGACTATTGCAGAATACGTGGAGAATGAAGCAGTAGTTGAGTTATTAACTGAGATAGGTGTGGATTATGGGCAGGGTTTTCATTTAGGTAAGCCAGAGCCACTAGAAACATTTTTCAATAAAGGCTCAATGTTTAACTTTGCTAATTCTGCAGCATAAGTTTATTAGGCATTAAACCTATATCCTACACCTCTCACAGTTTTTATAAGGTCATTATAACCACGTCTTTGTAGAGACTTTCTCAGTCTCATAACATAAACATCAATCGATCTTTCGTTAAGTTTATTTTCAGCTTCACCGCCTTTAGTAAGTGTTCTAAGCTCATTGCGTGTGAATGCTTTATTTGGGTTACGCATGAAATGATAAAGCAGCCTAAATTCACTTAGTGATAAATCAGTATTTTCACCACCAATAGAGACTTGTAAAGATTGCATATCAAGACTAATACCGTTATTTGATAAGTAACTAGTGGTCGTATGGCTTGTGTCGGTTTTTCTTAATAAGTTATTTAATCTCAATACTAATTCATTTAGCAAGACGGGTTTGGATAAAACGTCATCGGCACCATTTTGTAAAGATAAAATACGTGCTACTTCATTACAGCATGGCCCCAATATCATAGTGGGTACACGTTGATTTTGATCATTCCTTTGAAGTTGTTTAAGCAAATCAAGACCCGAGCCATCAGGTAATTGATAGTCAATAATAGCTGCATTAGGTAAATTGGCTGACTTTACCTTAAGGGCACTGTCATAACTTCCTGCTTCAACCGTATTAAAGCCAGAAGATTTTAAGGCCGACACTGTGGCAGATCGCGATAGCGAGTCTGAATCAACAACTAAGATCGAATACATCAAATTGTAATATTTATTATGTGTAGTTCCTGACTACACTATTACAAGAATTTGTTACATGCTTGTTAAATTATTGTTTTTTAATGTTAGACAATCTCATGTCTGAGATTAGAGCTATTATGACAATATTTTACTTATGGCTTTAAAAACTATCTTAACTTGATGATATAAGGTCACTTATTGAGGTTTTATAAAAATGATAAAAGGGCATTTAATAATAATTTTTCTGGCAGTAATGTTTACATGCGCTGTGCAATCCAAGCCGAATATAGAGAGCGAGTCTGAGTCTACACTTGTGTTTACAATGTGGGATCTTAAATCAGACAAAACATTTGTTGTCGACCTTGAACAAAGTATAAGCAGTATATTACGTGGCAAAAGTTCCTCTTTTCATGTTGATTTAAAAACTCTTATAAATAGCCAGTTTCCTGAGGTCATCGAGGACTTTACATTAGTAAGGTGGGGAGTAATGGGGTCTTTGCAACCTCATGATGGATTTGGTGGATATGTTGCTTCATATGACGCTCCCTCTGCTCCAGATGATAAATCAGCATATCCATGGATAGCGCAAAGAATCAATAGAATAGGCAGATATTTAAATAGTGGTTTGTATTCTAAGGGTAATAAAAATGGCAAATATGAAATTAGTATACGAGAGTTAGGTGATACAGCAGGTCACTATGCTACTGGCTGGCAAGGTAACATTAATGGTCTGACAAAAAAAGATATGGAAGCAAGATTAAAAAAATCTACAAGTGAAATGCAACTTTGGTCAGTACATATAGAAGAGATAAAAGTAGATAAAAAAACCATGACAGTGGTTCCTGAATATATTACCCAAAAGCATGGAAATTTATTTCTAACCACGTCAGGTATACTCAAGTTTACTAAAGAATGAGATTAAGAATATCTGAATAGTCATAAAAGTGAAAAATATATAAACTATTGTTCCGGACCCATGATAAATAACATTATTCATTTTTTCCGTTGTGACGATGAGCAATTGGTTTTTTTACGTCATTTACTTGTCACATATGTAGTTGTATTTTCACTATCAATTTTGTCAATTGCGGCAGACGTGTCAAGCATTCTCAGTGCTAAGGCATCGGAGCTTCACCTTTCAGGCCTAATTTATGGTACAGATCATACTGATCTAAAAATATTATCAAGTCCTGATAGTGAATCTAACAAGATTGGCACTTATGAAGGTCTGCGCGAAGTTGAAACAAAAGTTTCTTATAATGTTGACAACCTAAACCGAGGTAGTGAGAAGGCTGCTAAATTTGAATATGACCAAGGTGATCAAGAAATAAATTATGGTCGTGAGTCAGGCAATCAGGAGTTAGCATTAGCTCATAGCCGATCTGGTAAAGTCTCAACATTTAGAAATAATACTTCAGCCACAAACTCTAATGCTAACCAAACTAGTACATCTATATCAAACAGTTTAGTCAACACAACGTCGCCTCAAGATGTCTTGGCAAGTTTGGGAATACAAACGAATGAAGAGAGTTTGTTGGAAAAGTTAAAGCAACAGGCCAGATTACAACAACCAAGTCAAGTTAGTATTCCGGCACCAGCAAATACACAAGCTGCAAACATAGAGACTTTCAAACAACTCTATCCGGATTTTTTTAAGCAACAAGAGACTGAACCATCAAGATTAAATCTAAACAAACTCGAACCCATTGCACCAGGTTCACTCAGTGACCCTATTAATTGCCCTGATGTAAATCGGTATTTCTTTACACCTGAGGCTCGAGCGGGTGCTCGAACAATTCAGATTGCACGCGGGTGTATATAGTCTAAATACACAACAGGCTTATTGTTACGTTTTAGTAATCTTTCAGCATGGGTGCGTAGCTTCAGTTAGTTATTAGGTAGTTCTCATAAACTTTGTACACTTCTTTCATCAACGTTTAAAAAAAAATTCATATTCATTGTCAAGTGAATGTCACATTGCATCATTAGTCTAGCCAACCATGTTCAGAGGGAGACTTCTTTACTAGTTTTTTCAAGGACTAATGATTAGTAAT
>JANQKJ010000168.1 GCA_028281205.1 Gammaproteobacteria bacterium | reverse complement strand
ACTCCTTGCAACCACCTTCCTTTGCTGCCTCAACAGCTTCTTGAATTTCTTCGGCATCCGCCATACCGGTAGATATAATCATCGGTTTCCCTGTACTTGCGACATATTTTATCAGTGCCAAGTCTACTGCTTCAAAAGAAGCAATTTTATATGCCGGTGTATTCAAATCTTCTAACAAATCAACAGCAGTATTATCAAATGGTGAGCTAAAAACAGTAATACCCACCCTCTTCGCATGCTCAAATAATTCGCTATGCCACTCCCAAGGCGTATGCGCCCACTCATATAAGTCATAAAGTGTACGCCCAGCCCATAAACCATCTTTAATTTTAAAATCAGGTTTATCACTTTTTAGTGTGATTGTGTCAGCACGATAAGTTTGCAATTTTACAGCATTTGCGCCGGCCTTCTTGGCTTGCTCAATAAGCTTAAATGCCGTATCAATTTCACCATTATGATTACCTGACATTTCAGCAATTATATACGGCGGGAAATCCATCCCAATTTCACGCCCATCAATAACGATAGACTCACTCATCGCTTACCTTCTCCAATAAAATTTTATATTTACAACCATACAGCTTAAAAAATGCTGGAAATCTTTTAGGATCACATACACGCATTAAGTTAAATTGATCGGCAATACTTAAATTTACATCTAACTTACTATCTTCTGGAGATCTTTTTGAATAGTAACTAGATTCAATATCCGTTCGCTGAATACAAGGAGAAACTACATCAAAATTTGAAACAGCAAAATTCATAAGCTCAATTTCGGCATCAAACAATATATTATTTATCTCGTCATATAGTGCGCTCTTTGGTATGTCTATCTTTACTTGGTGCCAAATATCCCCACTATCGACCCTATCCGATGCCTCTAGCAAGCTAACTACAATTTCTGTTTGCCCTTCTAATATTTGCCATATATGCGGACTCCAACCGCGACCACGCGGCAAGTCACTAGCATGTATAACCAAAACTTTTTTATAAATGCTACGATCTTTTTGATTTAAAATCTCTGAACAAGAGATCAAGAATAACAAATCTCCTCCTGAAAGATCGCTCTTTCTCCGCACTAATTCAATTTCATGCTCAGTAGATTTGATGCTATTCATCCATCCATTTAATATATTGTAGATAGGATGTTCTTGAGAACTACACAAAATAGAAATTTTCATGTCTAAATCTTTAAACTAAATGCCCTAAAACTAGAGTAACACCGTCCCCTGCTGTTACCTGTGCAGCAGCATTTCCCATTGCTTGCAATTTTGTTGAATCATCTAATAGTTCAGAAAGCCTCTTCTTCAACAATAACGCAAAAGAAGGAGATGATGGATCTCCTATATTCAATGAAGCATTAACGTTTTCTAACGACACTGCTATATCCTGCTGGTTATCAGCAATAACCACAGTTAAACCGGGAACGCCTAAACAACACCTTTCCCAGGACGAGCTACCTGCAGCAGAAATAATTAAATCACTCTCAGTCATTAATTCCGCCATATTGTTTACGTTAACTTTTACTTCAATAGACCACGGCATACTATCAGCCAAACTGATAACTGCATCTAACCAAGGCGCTTGCGCTCCCATAACAACCGTTATTTGCAGAGCGCTTGATAATTCACATTGCTTTAATGCCTCTAAAACTATCCCCGTCGCATTAACATGATCTACTCCGCCCATCGTGATAAGCAGGTTCTCAAACTTGAAATTCTCACGACGTTTTAGACTTAGATCTCGCATTGCCGCAAACTCTGGCCGCAACAGCGAATAAGTGGCCCCGGTTAACACCAAACAATTACTTGGAAC
Source organism: Gammaproteobacteria bacterium (assembly GCA_028281205.1). GTDB lineage: Bacteria > Pseudomonadota > Gammaproteobacteria > UBA4575 > UBA4575 > UBA1858. The sequence continues at coordinate 1,484 of JANQKJ010000168.1, read as the reverse complement.
TAAATTCATATACTTGCCCGTTGTACGCCCTAAAGTTTGATCCAGCAATAAATCACAGTTATGCTCCCGATCTACAAGATCATCAATAACCATAATTTTTTTGACAAATGGTTTAACCTGCGTTTCCCAACAATGATCTATTCCATAATGGTCAACAACGATCCAATCCCATTTTATATCCGAAATAACAGCAATGGTTTCATTTGCATCACTAGACTGATCGATACCCAACCAATGAGAGTGTTTTAACCCTGACACCTCCCCAGCACAACCTTCATTAACCAACCTTATTACCTCATGCCCCTCATTTCTCAACAAACTATGCAGGTGTTCAGGCAACTGACGAGATATAAACCGAGTATGAGCACCTATAGAAGAAAGCGCATTTGCCAAAGTCAAACAACGCATCAGATGGCCATTACCTATTTCAATAGAAGCATCTACACGAAAAACAACTTTAAGCATTTATGTTATTTTGAAGCAAATAAATAGCCTGAGCCATCTCAAGATCCTCAACATCGTCTATATCTATTGCAGACATCCAATCCATTGGCTCAAATACATGTCCAACACCATAAAATGTTTTATTTTCTTTAAATGCTTTAATATCGGCTATCCATATTGCCCCAGTTGGACAAAAAAGTTGTTCCAAATCTTGAGAGCGCGCAAGTGTAGCTTCAGGAAAAAGCCGTTCCGGAACTCCATTTCCATCAAGCTTTACAGCCCACCAGGGATTCATCCATCCAAATTTAAAACAACTAATCTGAAATTTTGCCTTTCCAGAAGAAAATTTTTTCATTGCATTCACAATGTCCTGTGCCATACGTATTGGGCAATTAGGCATTAGTTGAGTGACCGTCTTATACTTTTCACCCCAATAAGATTCTGCTTTTGCTAATGCTGAAAGCGTGGCTTCGCTCACTGGAGCATAATCATCAGCATTCTCTTCACGTAAAAACGGCACCGAAGCACCAAACTCTTTAGCAACAGTAGCGATTTCTACATCATCGGTCGATACCAAAACTCGATCAAAACAAGCACTTTGAATAGCTGCCTCAATTGTCCAAGCAATTAATGGTTTACCACAAAAATCGATGATATTTTTTTTAGGAATTCGTTTAGAGCCTCCGCGTGCCGGTATAATGGCAATAGCCTGCGCTACCATATTGTCCAGCCTCCATCAGCGCAAATTACCTGGCCGGTCATGGAAGAACTCGCATCACTTATTAAGAAATCGACGGGGCCGGGTATTTCTCCTTCAGTCAGCATCCGTCTATTTGGTGTTAAATTTGCATAGCTATCTATAAAGGCTTGATCTACACGCCCTTCAACCCCCCCATAAGCAACACAATTAACTCTTATATTTTGCTCGGCAAGCCTAACAGCCAACTCTTTTGTCAAATGCACTAATGCAGCTTTAGCCACTCCATACTGTATTGCAGATTGCTGTTCAAAATCAGTATATAGAGACGGGTTTGCTGCAA
>JANQKJ010000145.1 GCA_028281205.1 Gammaproteobacteria bacterium | reverse complement strand
GACCTGTCCCGATGTGTGTTTCCACATTTATATTTTTTTAAGGATAGCGACGTGCCAACTACATCGCGTGAAGGCAGTCTAGAAGCCCCTACTAGACACCCCATTGATTGGAATAATCCTGAGTTCTATAACGAAGAGTCTCTAAATGCCGAGCTTGAGCGAGTATTTGATATTTGCCATGGCTGTCGCCGCTGTGTCAGTTTATGCAATTCATTTCCAACATTGTTTGACTTGGTTGATGAATCCGACACCATGGAAGTGGATGGGGTTGATAAGAAAGACTATGTGAAAGTAGTCGATCAGTGTTATTTGTGTGATTTATGTTATCTAACTAAGTGTCCTTATGTGCCCCCGCATGAATGGAATGTAGATTTTCCTCACCTAATGTTACGCGCTAAAGCCATTAAATTTAACAATGGTGACGTAAAGAAACGTGACAAAATACTTAGTGGTACCGACACGGTCGGTAAACTCGCCGGGATTCCAGTTGTTTCGCAAATTGTTAATTCAGCCGCCGCAACCGGAGTAGGAAGAAAGGCGCTGGAAAAGAGTTTGGGTGTTCACGCAGACGCGAAAATTCCTCAATATCACAGCAAAACTGCAAGAAAATCTTTATCTAAAAAATCTTATTCGATAACTACGCAAGCAGAAAATAAAGTTGCGTTGTTTATTACTTGTTATAACAACTTTAATGAACCTGAAATTGCTAACGATTTAGTTAAAGTGTTTGAACATAACAAAATCACCATTTCAATTATGGAAAAAGAGAATTGTTGTGGCATGCCTAAGTTAGAGTTAGGTGATTTGAAAAGTGTAGAAAAGCTAAAGAATACAAATATATCTACCATGTTGAAGTGGATAGATGCGGGTTGGGATATAGTCGCGCCAGTGCCATCCTGCGTATTAATGTTTAAACAAGAATTACCTTTGATGTTTCCTGATGACCCAGGTGTGCAACGCGTCAAAGAATTTATCTATGATCCATTTGAATACCTTTACAGTAAGCATAAAGAAGACAAACTTAATGTAGAGTTTGCGCAACCTTTGGGTAAGGTTTTTTACCATGCCTCATGCCATTTACGTGTACAAAGAATCGGTTTGAAGACACGTGATGTATTGAATCTTGTACCAGATACTGAATTAGAGGTTATAGAACGCTGTTCCGGACACGATGGCACCTATGCAGTGAAAAAAGAATTCCACGATATCTCGATGAAAATATGTCGGCCGGTAGTCAATAAACTCAAAAAAGCTGAGGCAAACTATTACAGTAGTGATTGTCCAATGGCTGGTCACCAAATATCTAATGGTATGAAGGATGGTTCGGAGCCTAAACATCCAATGACTTTGCTAAGAATGGCGTATGGATTATAAAAGGATGGCAACATGGAAAAATTAACTCGTGAAGATCTTTATTCTCTAGAGGAATATTCTGCAAAACGACCTGAATATCGTCAGCAAATTATGGCGCATAAAAAAAATCGGGTACTGCGATTGGGTGAGCATGCCACCTTGCATTTGGAAGACCGTTTTTTAATGCAGTATCAAATACAAGAAATGTTACGTGCGGAAAAAATTTTTGATGCAGAAGGTATTCAGGAAGAAATTGATGCCTATAATCCACTCATTCCGGACGGGAGTAATTGGAAAGCAACATTTATGCTTGAATATGATGATGAAAATATTCGTCGTCAGCGTCTGGCAGAATTAAAGGGCGTTGAAAACACTGTTTGGATGGCGGTGGATGGCTTTGATAAAGTACAGCCAATTTGTAATGAAGATCTAGAGCGAGAAACGGAAGAGAAAACCTCTTCAGTGCACTTTATGCGATTTGAATTAACCCCAGATATGGTGCAAGCAGTTAAGAATGGTGCTGCTATTTCAGCAGGTATTGATCACGCGCGTTATTCTGTCAGTGTTAATGCCGTTCCTGAAAAAATGCGTAACTCTCTGGCGCAGGATTTGGATTAGCGCTTGGGTTTTTCTGGCTTACAATCGTAAATAATATTTTCGCTGCCATTGTAGACTAGAAACGCCTTGCCTTTGGCACGTGCAATTAAGGTAACGCCTAAATCACGTGCTAGTTCCAAACCCATATGCGTAACACCTGATCTTGATAGTACAATCGGAATCCCCATGTGAGTGACTTTCATAACAATTTCTGAAGTAAGTCGCCCGGTGGTGTAGAAAATCTTATCTTCTCCTGCGATATCCTCTAACCACATCTTGCCAGAAATTGCATCAGCAGCATTATGGCGTCCAACGTCTTCAACGAAATTTAATATTTCAGTACCGGCGCATAATGCACAGCCGTGTACTGCACCTGCCTGTTTATAAATTTCATTGTATTGATTTATGGCTTTTAATAAATCGTATAGCAGTGACTGCTTAACTTTGACTTGAGGTAATTTTTGGCCATAAAGTTTGTCCAAAGTACAACTGAATACAGTCCCTTGTCCGCAACCTGTGGTAACCGTACGTTTACTCAACTTCTCTTGCCAATCGCTAATGCCTTGGCCATGAGTTGTTGTTACTTGTACGCTTTCTTTATCCCAGTCTACATTGACTGATTTAATGTCAGAAATATTTTCAATCAAGCGTTGATTGCGTAAATATCCTAAGGCTAGCAACTCAGGGTGCGTGCCTAGTGTCATTAGTGTAACTACCTCACGGTCATCAACTTTTAGAGTGAGTGGTGATTCTCCCGAGACGCGGACTTCTCTTTGCTCGCCATATTGGTCTGTGGCGCTGACAGCATGTGTAGGTGCCAGACCTTGGGAGGAAAGAGTAGGGCGCTGTTGTTGTTTCTGTGCTGCTGTGGACATTAATAAAAAAATTAGAATGCAATGGATGCACTCTAGACCGGAAGAGTAAATTTATCTAGTACTGATTTAAGAAATCAAAGATAACATTTCTTCAACAGAGGTTATTTTTTCACGCGGTTTCCCAGTTGCTTCGCCTCTTTCAACTTCAAGT
>JANQKJ010000126.1 GCA_028281205.1 Gammaproteobacteria bacterium | reverse complement strand
CCAAGCCACCACCAATATTGAGTTTATAGAATTGCGTGCCTGTTTGTTGAGCAAGTCTGGCAGCTAATTCAAACGTTTTGCCTTGGGCCTCAATAATCGCTGCTGATTTGAGATTTTGTGAACCACTGAAAATATGCAAACCTTTGAAATTTAACCCCGAAGAAATAATTTTCTTAATGATGTCGACGGAAATTTCCGCATCGACGCCAAACTGTTTTGGTCCCCCTGACATTTTCATGCCGGATGTTTTTAATTCAAAGTCTGGATTAATGCGTAAAGCTACTTCGGGTGTAATGCCTACTTGATTACCAATATCAATGACTCTGTGTAACTCAGTTTCTGACTCTAGATTAATAGTGATGCCACTTTTAACCGCAAGTGTCAATTCATGAATACTTTTACCCGGACCAGCAAAGCTTATCTCTTTGGCATCCATGCCGCTGTTGAGTGCAACGGTTAATTCTTTGCCAGAGGCAACATCCAAGCCGTCCACTAGAGTCTGAGTATAATTAACTACTTCAGGCATTGGGTTCGCTTTAATAGCATAATGAATATGCATTGTGCTAGGAAGTATTGCTCTCAATGAATCAATCTTTTGTTTGATGACTGAGTGATCATAGATATAGGCAGGAACATCTTCATGCTTAGCTAATATGCTAGAAAATTTTTTTCCTCCGACTAATAGACAATGATCTTCAACACCATAGTAGTGTAGCGGTGAATGATGTTTTAAGATTTTTTTATTCATATTAAGAGATTATTTGAATGTATCTTCAAGATCTAAATATAACTTCTTGCGATCAAATTTGCCGTTAGCGTTACGAGGTAAAGTATCATGTACAAAAATTTTTTGCGGTAACATATACGGTGGTAATTGCTTTTTTAGATTGGCAAGAATGTCTTTCACCAGATTATCATCTTTGTCAGGGCTAGTAACAGTCACAACAATAGCTTGGCCTAATTCTGGGTGTGGTATCCCAAGTGCTACTGCTTCGCTGATGCTATTCAATTGCAGTAGTGACTCTTCAATTTCTGTTGGGCTAACGCGATATCCAGATGTTTTTATCATTTCATCAGTACGACTGACAAAATATAAATAACCTTCCTCATCTTTAATCACTGCATCTCCTGACCATACTGCTAATTCTGTGACTGTGCGTCCATCGCTTAATGATGGGGGTAGTGGTTTATATCTTTGAGCAGTTTTTTCAGGATCATTCCAGTAGCCTTGTGCAACCAATGGCCCACGGTGTACTAATTCACCTTCTTCACCTGGTTCGCATTCCTCATTATTCGAATTGATGACAAATATTTCTGCATTGGGAATGGCTTTGCCCATAGAAGTAGGACGAATATTCACTTGTTCTGGCGGTAAATAAGTTGAGCGGAACGCCTCTGTGAGTCCATACATTAAGTAGATGTCGGTGTTAGGTAGTTTGTCCTGTAATAGCGCAAGTGTAGTTTGCGGCATAGCGCCGCCTGAATTTGTAATGTAACGCAAGTGACTCTTTATTGTCTCTGGCCAAGCCAGTTTAGTTATTTGCATCCATAATGGTGGTACGCCAGCAAGTCCTGTTGCTTGAGTTTTTTCAAGTGTTTTGACGACATCTTTTGGTAGTAAGTAATCGAGCAAAATGACGGTCGCACCTCTAAGCATAGCGGTAGTCAGTTGGCTAAAACCATAGTCAAAGCTGAAAGGTAACACGGCAAGTATTCTGTCGTTTTCAGAATTTTTTAAGTATTTGGCAACGCTTTCTGCGCCCACGTACATATTATGGTGAGTGAGCACTACACCTTTAGGTTTGCCAGTACTGCCTGATGTATAAAAAATAGCAGCAAGATCTGATTCAATAATGTTATCGGTTTCATATGAAGTGTTAACTTGGGTAAATGCATACCAAGAAACGACTTCAGTTGTTAGTGTATCATCGCTTTCGTTCTCAGAGTTTAAATCAATAACAACAATTTTTTGCAGTGCCTTGCAGGCAGGCAAATGATTTGTTAGTTGTTTTAATCTTGCTTGCGAGGTGACTAAGATACTAATGTCACAGTCACATAAAATATGTTGAATTTGAGCGGCTTTTAAAACTGGGTTGATCGGAACGATGCATCCGCCAGCTTTTAATGTGCCAAAAAATGCCGTAACTGTTTCGATCTGTTTGGGCAAGAAAACACCCACACGACTTCCCTTGGGTAGTTGCATTTTGTTATAGCCGCCGGCAAATGCTGAGGTATAAGCGTCAAGCTCTTTATAACTAAGCTTGTCTTTTTTTGATTCCAACGCAATTTTATCGGGGCGTTTTTGTGCCTGATTAGTTAGTAGTGAATGAAGTAAGTATTGCATTGAAAGGCTGGTTATGAAGAAGTTTAAAGGATCAATTTTATCTGGCTTATGGAGAAAATGTTGTCCCAGTCAGTGTAATTAATTAGTCATTTGGGTAGATTAGTCTCTGCTTGATCGGAAAAGTGCGATAAGCGGTACGTTAGCCGACATCTGAGTACTCAAAATAGTATAGAGTATTTTTTGTTAATATGATGTGAAGTAATTTGTACTTGCTCAAATATCGTGGCAATTAGATATTGTATATTAAAGGGACGGGCTAATAGTTGTTTGACGCTCTTTGAATTAAATCATTTGACTAAATAAAATCAAATCAAAATCATGGCTAAAGTTCATCTTATCGCTGCCGCGCGACCTAATTTTATGAAAATTGCACCTCTTTACCATGCGATCGCTGCAACAGATTGGTGTCAGCCGGTACTTATTCATACTGGGCAACATTATGATGCCAATATGTCGGATGCATTTTTTCAAGACTTGAAAATGCCAAAACCAGATTTCCATTTAAATGTGGGAAGTGGTTCACATGCAGAACAAACAGGCGGAGTGATGATTGCCTACGAAAAGATTGTTAATCAACATCGACCTGATTGGGTGGTGGTAGTGGGAGATGTAAATTCTACTGCAGCATGCACGCTAGTGGGTGCAAAGTTATGGATACCGGTTGCACATTTAGAGGCTGGGCTGCGTAGTGGAGATATGCGTATGCCTGAAGAAGTCAATCGAGTTGTTACGGACAGATTAGCTAATTTGCTATGGACGCCATCAATAGACGGTAATGAAAATTTAAAACTGGAAGGTGTCGATGCAAGTAAAATCGATTTAGTCGGTAATATAATGATTGATTCATTTGAAATGATGCGTCATCAAATTGAAGCTGATGCTACTGTTGGAAATCTAGGTTTGGGTGCTGGAGAATTTGCCGTCGTTACTATGCACCGTCCATCCAATGTTGATAATAGCGATATTCTAAATGAAATTATTGATCAGATAATTAACGTTTCACATAAGTGTCAGTTAGTGTTTCCGGTGCATCCGCGTACGCGACAGAAATTAACTGACTTTGATTTGCTAGAGCGGCTGGAAGCAGACGAAAACGTAATGGTGATTGAACCACAAGGCTATATTCAGTTTATGAATCTTGTTACCCAGTCTAAGTTGGTAATCACAGACTCTGGCGGCATTCAGGAAGAGACAACTTATTTAAATATTCCCTGTCTGACATTGCGTGAAAATACTGAAAGACCTATTACGATTACTCAGGGAACCAATCAACTCATTCAGCCTAGTGTATTAGAAGCTGAAGTAAATAAGGTGTTGGCAGGTGAGTGGAAGAAAGGACAATGCCCTGAGCTGTGGGATGGGGCAACTGCACAACGCGTTGTCGAGAGCTTGCATAAAAGACTTTAGGTTTCTAGGAAGCATTGGTAGGCGCGGGTAGGAATTGAACCTCCGGCTTCTGCCAAGTATGAGCAGTGCTCTGCCACTGAGCTACGCGCCTAATTTGAGTTGTATTTTCTACAAGTGTTAACTACTCTAGCACGGGCCATTTGATAAGAATGAGCATCGGTTCAATATTTTTCTAATCTGTATAACTAAAGATTAATCTTGATGAGTGATAAGTTAGAACAATTGCGTGCGCAAATTGACCAACTTGATAAGCAGTTGTTGGAGATTATTTCTGCGCGTGCGAAATGTGCTTCAGAAGTGGGCGCATACAAGCGTGAGAATGGACAAGATGATTGTCAATTTTATCGCCCAGAGAGAGAAGCCAATGTTTTGAGAAGAGTTGCAGAATTAAATCCGGGTCCTCTTTCTGACGAAGAGATGGCACGCCTGATTCGTGAGGTCATGTCGGCCTGTCTTGCAGTAGAGAGACAGTTGAATATTGCGTTTCTTGGGCCGGAAGGAACTTTTACTGAAGAAGCTGCCTTAAAACACTTTGGTCATTCTGTGCAAACAACTGCGCTGAATTCAATTAGTGAAGTATTCCGTGAAGTTGAATCCGGTGCTGCAAATTACGGTGTGGTGCCAATTGAAAATTCAACTGAAGGCGTCATTACGCATACTTTAGATAATTTCACTCGTTCACCATTAAAGATAGTAGGTGAGGTTGAGTTGCGAATCCATCATTACTTGTTGTCACAAGAGACAGATTTGAAAGATGTAACGTTGATTAATTCTCATCAACAAGCAATCGGGCAATGTCGCAAATGGTTAGATTCAAATATACCATCCATCGTGCGTGAACCCGTTGCAAGTAATGCGCAAGCTGCTATTAATGCCAGTGAAAATGCCGGAGTGGCAGCGATCGCAAGTCGCTCTGCGGCAGATAAATATGGTCTAAATATTCTGGCTAGAAATATTGAAGATATGCCTGATAATACCACGCGGTTCTTAATTATTGGTTCGAATTCTGTTGCTCCATCTGGAGTGGATAAAACCAGTTTATTAGTTAGTGCGCCGAATAGACCTGGAGCGCTATACAGTTTGCTGCAACCGTTTGCTAAAAATAACGTCAGTATGACACGCATAGAGTCGCGTCCATCTCGTGGTGTGAATTGGGAATATGTATTCTTTTTAGATTTGGAAGGTCATGTAGATGATGAGCCTTTACAACATGCTATCAATGAATTAATTGAAGCTTCAGATATGGTAAATATTCTCGGCTCTTATCCTAAAGCTGTTTTATAAATTGTCATGATCAAAAATTTATGTGTGATAGGCGTGGGCTTAATTGGTGGCTCTTTGGCGCGCGGTTTGCGTAAACAACAATGGTGTCAATCGATTATTGGTATTGATGCTAATCAACATGCTATCGATGAAGCGCTCGCACTTGGTGTTATAGATACAGGCTACACTAGTATTGATCAGTGTGCTCTAGTACCTGATGTAATTGTGATAGCGGTACCTGTGTTGAAAGTTGCAAGTGTATTTGCACAACTTAAACCTTGGGCGAATCAGTGTGCAGCCATGACAGATGTATGCAGCACCAAAGAAAATATTATTAATGACTATAAACAAGTTTTTGGTACTCAAGAATCAACATGTTTTGTTCCGGGGCATCCAATAGCAGGCAGAGAACGTAGTGGGGTTGCGGCGGCTATGGATGATTTGTACCAACAAAGAAAAGTTATTCTGACTCCCATGGATAATTCGCGTGAAAGCAGCATTAATTTGATTACCGAGATGTGGCAGCAAGTAGGAGCGCATGTAGAGCACCTGAATCCACATGAGCATGATAAGATTTTGGCGGCGACCAGTCATTTACCTCATGCACTTGCGTTTTCCTTGGTGCATTGTTTATCAACGCAATCACATACTGATGAAATATTTCGTTATGCGGCTGGTGGGTTTGCAGACTTTACACGTATTGCTTCCAGTGATCCGATTGTATGGCGTGAAATATGTTTAGCGAATCGGAAGGAATTGCTGGAAGCGTTAGAACATTTTGATACCAGTTTGCATCGTCTGCGAGATAGTTTGAATGCGGGCGACGGTGATGCTATAGAAGAAATTTTCACTCAGGCAAAAGCGGCACGTGATCGCTATACCAACTCATAAATTATTTTAAACCACCTGTTTAATTGCTTTGAAATATCTCGTACAACCTAAAAAAACTGCGCATGGTGAAATTACTGTGCCTGGAGATAAATCTATTTCTCACCGCGCCATCATGTTGGCCTCAATTGCAGATGGCGAAACCAGGGTAACTGGCTTCCTGGATGGCGAAGATTGTTTAGCGACCATGAGTGCATTTCAACAAATGGGTGTGAAGATTGAACGCATTACTGAAGGTGAATTAGTTGTTCATGGTGTCGGCAAGCATGGCTTGCGCGAACCAACCGACACATTAGATTTAGGTAACTCAGGTACATCAATGAGGTTGTTAACCGGCTTACTTGCTGGTCAATCAATCGCAACGACATTAGTAGGCGACGGCTCGTTAATGAAACGACCCATGCGACGTGTATGTGACCCACTAGCTTTAATGGGCGCACAAGTAGCAACAAGCTCAGACGGAACACCACCAGTAACAATAAAACCTGTTGATCAACTTAATGCCATTATCTATGAATTACCAGTCGCAAGCGCACAAGTAAAATCTGCTATCTTACTTGCTGGCATGTACGCGCAAGGAAAAACTGTAGTTAAAGAATCTAAAGCAACGCGTGATCATACCGAGCGGATGCTATCAGCATTTGCATATCCAGTGTCAGTACAGGAAGGTAACATTTCTATTCAAGGTGGCTTGTCTTTGCAGGCAACTAATATTCAGGTTCCCGCAGACATTTCATCGGCAGCGTTTTTCATAGTAGCCGCTTGTATTGCACCACAAGGGCAAATCACGATTCATAATGTTGGTATGAATCCCACGCGCACTGGAGTGATTGATATTCTGTTAGCAATGAATGCAAATATTGTGATTCACAATCAAGCCACTGTTGGGAGAGAGCCAATTGCTTCCATAACAGCTAAATCTAGCCAATTGAAAGGTATTCAGGTGCCAACTCACTTAGTGCCATCAGCTATCGATGAATTCCCTATTCTATGTATAGCAGCCGCATGTGCCAAAGGTGAAACACGGGTAACTAATGCCGAAGAATTGCGTGTTAAAGAAAGTGACCGGATTAGCCAAATGGCACAAGGGCTAGCAAGCATTGGCATACAGGTAGAAGAATTTCCTGATGGTTTAAGGATTACAGGTGGTTCTATCTCTGGAGGAGAGATTAACAGTGCACATGATCACCGTATTGCTATGTCGTTTGCGATAGCATCATTGAGAGCCAGCTCAGTGATTGAAATTTCTGACTGTGAAAATGTGGCGACTTCATTTCCAGGGTTTGTAGAGTTGGCCAATAGCGTTGGATTAAGTATTAATGTCCAATAGCGAACAGTTAAACGCATCTGCACCTGTAATTACAATTGATGGCCCTGCAGGAGTTGGTAAAGGAACTCTGGCAAAAAAACTGGCGACAATTTTTTCTTTTCATTATCTGGATAGTGGCGCTGTATATCGAGCACTGGGCCACAAGGCACTAAAAGAGGGCGTCGCGGCAAATGATGTTGTACAGTTAGTAGCATTAGCAAACAAC
>JANQKJ010000060.1 GCA_028281205.1 Gammaproteobacteria bacterium | reverse complement strand
GGCTAGGCGTACTATACGTTGAATATTAATTAATGTACGCAATAACATATGGTTATAAGCGAAATGTAACAAAATTTTTCATTTATAAAATTATGACTGAGATTGATCGAAATAAAATGCGGTTAAAGAAATTAATGTTGCGCCACGGGAAAACTTCACGCCATATTGCTGCGTTACTGGCAAGAGTTACAGGCGATCCCTTGTCTGCTAGGACAGTACAATCGTGGAGTGCATCGCCAGAGTTAGTCAGTGCGAGGCCTTGTCCTGGTTGGGCGTTATATATTTTAGAAACAGAGTTGCAAATTATCGCTGAAGAAAATTTAATGAATAGTTCTTTTAAAATAACAGAGTAAAAAAATAATTATAAATAACAATCAAGCATCTGGCTCAGCTCGTCTGCAACATTTTTAAATAGCCAATGAGCACAAATATTATTATTTATATAGGGTAAGTCTATTACTCTGGGCTTAATATTTATATTTAATAATACTGTGTTTGGAAAATAGATTTCTATTTGTTTTACCCAAATCCAATCACCTTTGCTTAGGTATGTCCTCGATTCAAGATCTAATTTGAATTGATATTGCTCATCTTCAATGCTGTTAATACAAACGGATGCTGCATGATTATGTGTGCTTGTGATTAGTTTAGCAGCAACAATCTCATGATTTGGAATACGTGAACTGAAAGGTTCAATTAACTCTGGGTTACATAATGTAAACAATGCATAAGTATTTCTTAATCTGCTGTTGGTTTTTTGCATTAAGCTTGGTTCAGTGGGGTTGTTTTTGGTCGATAATTAGCTTTGTGTTCATTACAAGTATTAAAAATAAGGGATTGCCTATAAACATCTAAAATGTGTTACTTCATCACTAAATTGTAGCCGCTCATCATCATACAGAATTATCCCTTTTTGCCGATAAACTTCCTAGTTAATTAAAGAAAACTATTCATGAATATTAGTGCTTTTATTCTGAGCAAGGTTTTGTTTGTCTGTGTCTTCCAGGAGAGTAAATAAGAATGGATATAGCAACGCTGGTGGGTCTTGTTGGTGCCTTGCTAATTATCTGCATGGCGATTCTTTTGGGAGGAGACTTTGGGACATTTATTAATGCCCCTTCTTTGGTTGTAGTTGTAGGTGGCACTTTTGCGGCAACTTTAGCGAGGATATCTTTAGGACAATTCTTAGGTTCATTCAAAGTAGGGCTCAAATCAATCATGCATAAAAGCATCAATCCGCATGATTTGATTGATGAAGCTGTTGAACTTGCAAATGTGGCAAGAAAGGAAGGCATCCTAGCATTAGAAGGAAGAGAAATAGGCCACCCTTTTTTAGAGCGAGGCATTAACTTATGTATAGATGGCCATGCGCCAGAAGTTGTGCAGAAGATGCTGAGTAAAGATATCAATTTAACCATTGATAGACATAACACAGGTATTAAGATGTTTAAAGCAATTGGTGATACTGCGCCCGCTATGGGCATGATAGGAACATTAATTGGTTTGGTACAAATGTTATCTGCAATGGATGATCCAAAAGCCATTGGCCCTGCTATGGCGATTGCACTTTTAACGACCCTATATGGGGCAATTATCGCTAATGCTGTAGCGTTGCCTATTGCGGATAAACTTAAAAAGATTAGTGCGGAGGAAAGATTGAATAAAAGCCTTATATTGGAATCTATTTCTTCTATTCAAGCGGGTATTAACCCCAAAGTTGTAGAACAAATATTGTTAACGTTCCTACCAGAAAGTAAACGCGAAGGTGAAAAAGAGAAAAAAGAGTAATTAAATAGAGAAATATTAATATGGATGAAGATGCTCCAGTAGAAGAAAAAGATGAAGGTGCACCAGCATGGGTGATGACCTTTGCTGATCTCATGTCGCTACTGATGTGTTTCTTTGTCTTGTTGTTAGCATTTTCAGAAATGGACGTGCAAAAATTTAAGACTCTATCAGGTTCTATGAAGCAAGCCTTTGGTGTGCAACGTGAAATTAGAGCGGACGAAATACCAAAAGGTACTAGTATTGTTGCACAGGAATTCTCGCCAGGAATCCCAGAGCCAACGCCTTTCCAAGTGGTTCAGCAGCAGACATCCGATGATACTAAAGATAACTTACAATTTAATAAAGGTAGTGATGGGGGTGAGAGAAATTTAGCAGAGAAAATGTATGCAGCAGCCATTGAGAGCATCCGCGAAGAGGCAGAAACACTGGTTGAAGACCTGAAAGAAGAAATTGAAACGGGCATGTTAGAAGTAGAGTGGTCTGAGACAGAAATTACTGTACGCCTTAAAGAACAAAGTACATTTAATTCCGGCGAAGCAAAACTTAAATCTACATCATTTGAAATTATTGACCGTGTCTCTAAATCGTTGAACAAAATTGACGGCAATATTATTGTTGCAGGTCATTCTGATAATGTTCCAATTAATACCTATGAATATCGTTCTAATTGGGAGCTTTCTGCTGCGCGAGCAGCAAATGTTGTACATCATTTAACTAAAAAAAATCGTGTTAACCCTAACCGCATTCAAATGCGTGCACATGCAGAAACTAAGCCGTTAGTACCGAATGACTCTTGGGAGAATAGAGCAAGAAACCGTCGTGTAGAGATTATTATTGCTGGTAATAACTACTTATTTGAAGAATTGCATAATAGCTTTAGTATGAAACAAGTAGAACATGTCACTGATGGAGATAAGTCAGTGGAGGATCAACCTGCGGAGAGTAGGTGATGAACGTACACAATGGCTAGTCAACACACACAACTGGGTGAATTACCAACATCTTGTATTGTGGTTGAAGCATTAAATACATATTTTTCAGAAGATGATATTGATCTGCGTGATATCACAAATATTGCTAAACAAGATCCTATCGTGCATGCAAATATATTATTTTTAGTAAATGAAGTTTTTGCAAAACGAAATAGTCCAGTTGTTAATACTCTTTCAGCAGCGATTAATTTGGTTGGTTTAGAGCCACTAAAACAAAGATTGTTATCAATTCAAGCACTTGATGAGGCTAACAAAAGCTTTGCGTGTTATGAGCTAATAAGGAGCCGCATCTATGTAGCAGCGTGCTTAACTCAGTTTTGGGCTGACTACATGGGGCAAGCTTCAGCAGAAGAAATGTATTGTGCGTCGATGTTTACTGGTCTTGGCGACCTTTCTTATTGTTTGCACAACGCGGACACAATAAAACACTCTCGTGTTGATATTGAGTCGATAGCGACACTAAAAACATTGTATCGTGATGAGCCTAATGAGGTAAGTCTGATGCCCGATAGCATTCAAGTCATTTTTCAAAATGATTCAATGTCTGAGCGATTAAAACTAAGTATTTTGGTTTATGAATTAGTTGCGTGTTTAGAGTATGGCTATTCAACGGAACAGTTGAAACAAGCAATGCTAGATTTATGTGACTACGTAGGTATAGGCATACATCGAGCTGGATATGACTTAGCACGACAATTGGTGCACATAGAGAGACTGACAAATTTTCATGTTTGTCATCATAGCCAGTTTTTACTTGCCACAAATATGCAAGCCCTTGATCCTGCTGAAAATTTTATGTAAATATTCAGCAGGTAAAAGCCATTACTTAATGTAAAGTATTGGTAGAGTGGGCCGATAACAACACATAGGCAGGTTTACTTACATTAGGAAATTCAATGGAATACATTCTCTCTTGGTCTATAACTTTTAAGTATATTGTACAAGTAGTATTAACCTTTGCCTTTGTTGCCGCTTTGGCAACTGTGATTGTCTTATACATAGTAGACATCACACAGACCAAACAAGCGATTCGCAGAAATTATCCTGTCATCGGTCGCTTTCGTTATCTGTTTGAATACCTGGGTGAATTCTTTAGGCAGTACTTCTTCGCTATGGACCGCGAAGAATTACCATTTAATCGTGCACAAAGATCATGGGTGTACCGCGCTGCTAAAAATATTTCTAACACCGCAGCTTTTGGTTCCACGCGCGATCTAAGAAAACCTGGGACAGTGTTATTTGCTAACTGCCCATATCCCACTATGTCTGAGGATGCAACATCTCCAGATTACGAAACCATTGGACCTTATGTGGACAAACCTTATGTAACGCGTTCAATCTTTAATATCTCGGGTATGAGTTATGGCGCATTATCCAAGCCCGCAGTTAAAGCATTAGGGCTTGGCGCAAAAAAAGCAGAATGTTGGTTAAATACTGGAGAAGGTGGTTTATCACCTTATCATTTAACTAGTGGTTGTGATTTAGTATTTCAAATTGGTACTGCTAAGTACGGGGTGCGTGAACCAAATTCAGCAAAATTGAGTGATAAAAAGTTACGTGAAGTAGCTGCTCACCATCAAGTAAAAATGTTTGAGATTAAGCTCAGTCAAGGCGGTAAGCCTGGTAAAGGTGGGATTCTGCCGGCAGATAAAGTATCACAAGAAGTTGCTGACATTAGGGGTATACCTGTAAATACTGATTCGATCAGTCCTAACCGTCATCCCGAAATTAAGTGTGATGATGATCTGTTGGACATGGTTAACCATGTTAGGGAAGTAACAGGTAAACCGGTAGGTTTTAAAACAGTTATTGGTTCAGAGAACTGGCTTGATCATTTATGTACTGCAATATTAAGGCATGGTGAGAAAAGTGCACCTGACTTTATTACAGTAGATAGTGCTGATGGGGGCACAGGTGCTGCACCGCTACCTTTATTAGATGATATGGGCTTAGCGCTATATGAGAGTTTACCTATGGTGGTTAATAAATTGACTGAATATGGCTTGCGTGATCGGATTAAAATTATTGCTTCCGGTAAATTAATTAATCCGGCAGATGTTGCGTGGGCACTGTGTGTGGGTGCTGACTTTATTACTTCAGCGCGCGGCTTCATGTTCTCATTGGGCTGTATTCAAGCTCTACAATGCAATAAAAATTCATGTCCAACAGGTATTACTACTCATGATAAGAAATTGCAAAAAGGACTGGACCCAATCGTTAAATCTGAGCGTGTCGCGAGTTATGTAAAAAATATGGTGTATGAAGTGGGTATGATTGCGCACTCTTGTGGAGTAAACCACTTTAGAGATTTAGAACGTCATCATGCGCGAATAATGCAAGGGGACGGACAGTCAGTTCCATTAGATAAGCTTTATCCTAAAGTAGAACCCTTATTTGAAATGGATAGAAGAGATTGGAGTACACGTCCATGGTCGGCAACAGAACATGCTGCACTAGATGCTGATGAATCAATAAATAATTCTACACAAAATAAAAAAGTTTCTTAATTTTTTTAGATATTAATTTCAAATGATTAATAAAATTTTATCCTTATTTAAAAGTAACAAACAGGCAAACTTAAAGGATATCCAACATATGCAAGCCTTGGAATCTTTAAATACTGCCTACAGCGGCTATCAAGAGCTCGCTGATCCTCATAAGATGGAGGAGTTGCTGTTACAGATTCGCACTCAAGAAGATGTTTTTTCAAAGCATGAAGTAATCGCTTATTTGGGCGACTTATTTCAATCAGTTACAGTAGCGTTGCGTGCAGCTACATTAGATGTAAAAACGATTGATATATGGTCGCAGATATTAAGAGAGTTGCTGGTAAGTATTCATTATACAGGCGAATATTTAGAAATTGCTGAAAACATAAAACAAGACCTGGATAGTAATAAAGATATTATTAAATGCACTCAACAGGCAAAAGACTTACTCATTGCATTTTCAAGCAGTTTGACAGAGGATCATGAGGAAATGCATGGTTATTTGGTTGCAATTGCAGGCAAGCTGCAATCAATCTATGCGGATATGGCTGCCGCAAGTGATGATTATTTCTCGCGTGGATCTATGACAGGCAGTATTAATAATTCCTTTGAACAAGGAATAAAGCAGTTAGGTGAGTCGATAGACAAAAGTAACAATTTCGACGATCTTAAAAGTGGCCTTAATAATATTGTTACTGCCTTGCAGGCAAAAATCATTGCAGAAGTTGAAGCTGAAGAGAATGAAACAAAAATTCTCGAAAATAAAATCGCGGGTATGAGTAATAAAATAAAATTGCTTGAAGATCATGCTAAAGATCTGGAAAAAACAATTCATCAGAAGCATATGGAAGCCATCACGGACCCTCTCACAGGTCTGTATAATCGTGCTGCTTATGTGCAGGCTTTAGAAAAAGCCTGGATGAAGTGGCAG
>JANQKJ010000052.1 GCA_028281205.1 Gammaproteobacteria bacterium | reverse complement strand
GGGCTTTTTTTTACTTTTCTAAGAGTTGCTTGGGCCACTTTCTAAGTATGTAGATCAACAATAGAATGTAAATCATTGATTTTTTATTCTTTCCTGTCAACCCCCAATTTTGTACCGCTTATTTTTGAGTTAATGGTTTTAACTGTAAATTTCCAGCCTATTTGATTGAATTTAGTACTATTTGCCCCCACTTTAAGAGCTACGTAAGATATGCCCCTACTTGACTATCTACTACTTATAGCACGGTTATATAAGGCATTCACAATAACACGGAGGTTAAACAAAAATGAGCGGCAGCCAACACCATAAACTCATCATATTAGGCTCAGGGCCGGCTGGTTACACAGCAGGTGTTTATGCTGCGCGCGCAAACCTTAATCCTGTAATTATCACTGGACTGGAACAAGGCGGTCAATTAATGACCACCACTGATGTGGATAACTGGCCAGGTGATGTTGAAGGCTTGCAAGGACCTGATTTAATGCAGCGCATGCTTGCCCATGTTGAGAGATATGGCACTCAAGTCATATTCGACCATATTCAATCAGTCGATTTTAGTAGCAAACCTTATACATTAAACGGTGACATTAACGGTACTTACACATGTGATGCACTAATTATTGCTACCGGCGCTTCAGCCATGTACTTAGGTTTGGAATCTGAAGAAGCTTTCAAAGGTAAAGGCGTTTCAGCCTGTGCAACCTGTGATGGTTTCTTTTATAAAGGACAGAACGTTGCCGTTATCGGCGGCGGTAATACCGCAGTTGAGGAAGCATTGTATTTATCCAATATTGCCTCACATGTAACACTTGTTCATCGTCGCGATGCTTTACGCTCAGAAAAAATCCTACAAGATAAATTATTTGAACGTGAAAAAAACGGTAATGTTACGATTGCATGGAACCACACTTTAGATGAGGTACTAGGTGATGATTCTGGTGTTACAGGTATGCGCATCAAAAGTACTCAGGATGGCTCCACCGATGACATTGATCTCAAGGGTGTATTCATCGCCATTGGACATAAACCCAATACTGGCATCTTCGAAGGCCAACTTGAGATGGAAGGCGGTTATTTGAAAGTACACAGTGGTTTATCTGGTAACGCCACAGAAACCAGCAAGGAAGGCATCTATGCTGCCGGTGACGTCATGGATCATGTCTACCGTCAGGCCATTACTTCGGCAGGCACTGGTTGCATGGCCGCTCTGGACGCTGAGAGATACCTAGATCAACTCGAATCTAATTAACCCAAGGCAGGTGTTTTTCCTCATCTATGAATGAAGCCGAAAGTAAAGCGCTAGAGCTTTGCTTCCACACTTCTATTTGTGAGATTAGTGCTAATGAATGGAATCATTTGGCAGGAACTTCTCACCCTTTTACACGTTATGAGTTTTTAGTTGCATTGGAAAACCATCAATGTGTTGGTGAGGAATTTGGCTGGTTCCCTTATCACTTATCCGTGCGCGATAGTAATAAGTCACTCGTAGGTGCTTGCCCACTTTACATAAAGACAAATTCCTATGGTGAGTTTGTGTTTGATTGGACATGGGCTTCAGCATATGAACAAGCAGGTTTAAATTATTATCCCAAGATGGTTAGTGCCGTACCTTATAATCCTGTCAGTGGCTCGCGTTTACTGGCTGAAGATGCAAATATCAAATCGATGATGATTCAACAAATCATCAAGCTGGCAGAAAAACTCAATATGAGTGGCATGCACTGGCTATTCACCAATGAAGACGAAACACAATTATGCCGGGATAATAGTTTACAATTACGCCTTGGCTGCCAATATCATTGGAAAAATCAAGGCTACACTAACTTTGATGAATTTTTATCAACTTTTATTTCGCGTAAACGCAAAAAAGTAAAACGTGAACGCCGTATGGTTGAAGAACAAAACATCCATATAGATGTTATCCATGGAAATGAAGCCAGTGAACATCAAATTGAGCTAGCACATGGATTTTATGCAAGCACATTTGACCGGAAATCAGGCATACCGACATTAAGCATAGGCTTCTTTAAAGAGATCTGTCGCACTATGGGTGAACAAGTCGTGTTTATGTTTGCGCTATTAGAAAATGAGTACATTGCTTGCGCTATAACATTAAGAGGTGACAATGCTTTATATGGACGCTTCTGGGGTTGCAAAGAAGAATTTCACAGCCTGCATTTTGAAACCTGTTTTTATCAAGGCATTGACTATTGTATTCAAAAAAAATTAACTACTTTTGAACCGGGTGCACAAGGTGAACATAAAATCACACGTGGTTTTTTACCTACTAAAACCTGGTCTGCTCACTGGATGAGTGACTCTAAGTTTCGCCAGGCAATTTATACGTTTTGTGAGCGCGAACAAGAAGCCATGCACAATCAATGTAAAGAGTTGTTATCACTCTCCCCGTATCGTTTAGAACAATGAGCGAAATCAATTTACCTTGGTTAAACCCTGATGATGAGAGTGCTGCATTCCCGCCAGCCAAACTCGCATTAAAAGATCCTGAAGGACTAGTAGCTGCAGGCGGAGATTTAAGTCCAAAGCGAGTGCTACGTGCCTACCACGAAGGCATCTTCCCATGGTATGAAGAAGATCAGCCTATTTTATGGTGGTCACCTGACCCGCGCGGAATTATTTACCCAAAAAAATTTATTGCACATAAACGTTTGTTAAGGACACTCAAAAAGAAAGCTTGGCGTATCACCTATGATCAATCTTTTGTAGACGTCATGAAAGCATGCGCAGAACCACGCAGTAATTCTAGAGGAACCTGGATTACACCGGAAATGCTGCGTGCCTACTCATTGTTGCATCAATTGGGCTATGCACATTCCATAGAAGTATGGAACGATAATAACTATTTAGTCGGTGGCATTTATGGTGTCGCTATTGGCTCAATATTTTTTGGTGAGTCCATGTTTAGCAGAGAAACTGACACATCTAAAGTGGCTCTACTCTATTTATGCGCCTATCTAGACACATGGGGTTATAAAATGATAGACACCCAACTAACTTCAAATCATTTAACCTCACTTGGTGGTATTAACATTCCACGCGAAGAATATTTACATATTTTACCCAAACTTACACAACAGTCCGTCAACACTAACGCCTGGCAACAAGATTATCCACTTGTACTAGACGACTGGTTAGAGTCACGTTGAATAAATTAATTTCTTGTATATTGTGTGAACATAAGCATGTCAAATTAGCCACATGTAAATTCATTTTAGATTTCGCTCATGATTACAACATTACGAGCACTATTGTTATTCTCTTTAGTATGTAGTGCCTCATTCGCTTCTCTATTGTCCAAGCCTGAACAGAGTTATGCTGAGGAATATAAACAGCTACGTATTTTATTGGAAAGCGTTAGAGATATTGATACTGCTTTATTACACAAAGCTGCGATTGAGAAAGAAATCCAAATACTCAAGCAGAATCAAGTCACGGGTGGTAAGCATTTTGATTTGTTATCCGAACAAGAACAAAAAGTATTTGTGAAACGATTCCAGCAAAATCGATTTCATTGCAGCGAAGTGACTCAAGTAATGGAACAAAGAAGACGCATTTTATTTGTACCTGAACTATCTGAAATACTGGCAGATACGCTTGCTAATATTCCATAGTTAAGTGTGTATTTTGTTAATTATTCACTTGGCTTCCAGCCTAGTTTCCATATTTTCAAAGGCAATACTACAGCAGGTCTACCGTTATCATAAAACCAGGAATCAATGACATATTTTTTATTTGACTTTTCCTCTGTTAGCAATACAGCTGTATGCGGATAGCCAGCAAGTAGTCCGCCGCGCGTAACCAATCCAGTTACATCATGATGTGTAATCAGTCCTTGCGAATCAAGTAATCTTAAATAACTAAGTGTATTGGTAGATTCATCGATACAATCCATTTGGTTACTATATTGTGCACCTAGATTTAAAAACACTGGGAACGATCCGCCACGATCAAATTGAGTATTCGTTTGTCTGCCAATGAATTGTTCTACTTGAGCAATATATTCAGCCAGCAAAGCACGTTCATATTGCGCCGATAATTTCTCGACTTGAAATAACTGTAGAATTCTTAACTGTAATTTTTGATCAATACTAACTTGAGTAATTTTTTTACAGCCATACTGAGAGCAAACTGCAATGTTAGCAGGATCAATCTTAGTTTTAGCCTGCACAATATTCTCGATATGAACTCTAGCCAGATTATCGGTTTGCGAAAACGTGCTAGCGTTAACAAACAATACAAATGATAACAAAAAATACTTATTCGTATTCAATAACATAGCCATTTAATCAAGCAGATGTTCGGAAAGAAATGCTTTTGTAATGGCCAAAGCATCGCGAGTTGCCCTTCGATGACTGCCGGCATTTCCATTGAATGTACTACATGCTTCTAAGACGGTTTTAATATTATCACCCGTCACTTTCTGGTTACTATGTCTTTCAATAAACTCGCCATTATCACCTTGACGTAAATCACATAGTGCTGGTACTTGTGCGTCAAGCGCCAACATAAATGGCACTCGCGCTAGTATTGGATGATCAAATGCATGACGTGCTTTAGGATGATGCTTAATAACGACTTGTTGTTTATCATTTTCAGAAAACTCTTCATTAATAAGCTGTTCACATTTTTTTACCGGTGTAATAATATCTTTATCACCACCTTGAACAAGTATGGGCGCACCTGTTGTACTCATATTACTTAAACGAATTCCACACCATGGGTAGTAAGCAATATGAGCTGCAAACGTTTGTTTGTTATTGTTTATAGCTTGATTCACCATATTAAATGCCGAATAAAGAGCAACAATTCCTCCTTTAGAAAAACCCATAACGGCTACCTTATTAGCATCTACTCTTGGCTCAGTATTTAAATAATCCAGTACTTGATAGGCATCCTGAATCATAGATGCACTCGAAACCAGGGATTGGTCAGTTGATGTTCGGACTACTCCCCGCGACGTAAAGCTGTCGATAGCATAAACAGCCAGCCCTAATTCCTTAAATACATTGGCATAAAAGCTTTCCTGCGCACTAAATCCCCATGAACTATGTAAAAGTATAATCGCAGGATATGGAGGTGAAAATTTTTGTTCGTCAGGGTAGCTTACCCAAACGGGGACTTCGACAGAAAATTTACTTTCATCATTATGCTTAAATAATTCATCAATAAATTTATATTCAACACTTTTAATATATATTTGATCGCTGTAATCCTTTACAGGGGCACTACAAGCACCCAAAAATAATAATAATAAGATTACAGACCTTCTATACATCGAAATTTATTAATATACTTGCGCGTGTTTATGAACAGTTTTTAATACGGTTTATTTAGTATACAGGAGCAATAACTTTGGCATTAGTACAAATCGGTAAAAAAGTCACCAACTTCCAACTTCCGGCAACCGGCGAAAAAACAATCAAGCTTTCTGATTTCAAGGGTAAAAATGTTATTGTTTATTTTTACCCTAAAGATAACACACCCGGATGCACCAAGGAGTCAGAGAACTTTAGAGACAGTATTAAAAAATTCTCTAAACTAAATACAGTGATTCTCGGTGTTTCACGTGACAGCATTAAATCTCATGAAAACTTCAAAGCCAAGTTAGATTTTTCATTTGACTTATTATCGGATAGTGAAGAAAAATTATGCCAGCAATTTGATGTCATTAAAGAAAAAAACATGTATGGCAAAAAAGTTATGGGCATTGAAAGGAGTACCTTCTTAATTGATGATAAAGGTATCTTGCGTGAAGAATGGCGTAAAGTGAGAGTCAATGGGCATGTTG
Source organism: Gammaproteobacteria bacterium (assembly GCA_028281205.1). Taxonomy (GTDB): domain Bacteria; phylum Pseudomonadota; class Gammaproteobacteria; order UBA4575; family UBA4575; genus UBA1858. The sequence continues at coordinate 115 of JANQKJ010000052.1, read as the reverse complement.
AAGAAGTATTACAAGCTGTCAAAGAATTATGATTTATCTTTTTTAACCACTATAAACCAAGCCCATATTTCCCTTTCTGTTTGCAGAAAATAGTCGTAACCAAAAACTCACGACT
>JANQKJ010000229.1 GCA_028281205.1 Gammaproteobacteria bacterium | reverse complement strand
ATCTTTGTAACGAAATATCGGCGCTAATAAAAATTCAACGATGCGTCGTTTACCGGTTTTTACTTCAGCAGTTAAGCCCATACCTGGAGACAGAGGTACGAACTTTTCTTTCACAAAAATTTGATCTGTCTCTATTGCGATACGTGCGGGGTAAACCAAACCCAACTGTTCATCTTGTATTGAGTCGTGATCAATAGATAATACTTCACCGTGAATGACACCATATTTAGTAAATGGAAATGCCTCCAATTTAACTTCAACGGTCTGCCCCGTGCTGACAAAGCCAATGTCTTTATTCAAAATATTGGCTTCAACTTGTAATTCCCGATGTTCCGGTACAATCACCATTAGCGGGTCGCCAGAACGAATAACGCCACCAATGGTGTGCATCGCTAATTGCTGCACAACCCCAGTGACTGGTGCTTTAATGATATGCAGGGCATTGGATTGCCTTGCTTTAATTAGCTCTTGTTCTACTGCCACCAAGGTGTCAGCTGCTTCAGCTAATTCTGCAATCAATTTGGCTAAGTATTCTTGCCTGTGTTGTTCTTGCTGTTTTTTGATGGAGCGAACCGCTGCATTAATTTGTACAATGCGTTCTTGTTCAATAGTCAAATCTTTTCGGCGCGAAATAAGATTTTCTTCATATTCCAGATACTGAAAACGAGGGGAAACGCCATCCGAAGATAACTCTTTAAAACCAATCACTTGCTCTTCTAACAATGGCAAGGTTTGTTTAATTTTAGTGAGTTGTGATTTGGTGACCTGCAATTCCGCTAAACGTTCATGTATTTGTTCTTCATAGGCTGCTTGCGTAGCAAGATACTCATTTAACTGACTTTGTGCTAAACGCTTTTGCAAGGTGATCTGTGGCTCAGATAATGGAAATGCAATTTCAAAGTGTTCGTTGGTGTTCGTTTCTATAGCATCCAATAACCATCGATTGCGCTCAACCATTAAGGATGCCGCTTGCCGCTCTTGATTCAAGCGTGTGATATCTGCGGCATTACGAGTCGCATCTAGCTCGATTAACGGTTGGTTTTGTTCTATGCGAGAACCATTGCTAACCAAAATTTTTCTTACCACACCTGCTTCAAATGATTGAACGGTCTTTGTCTGCCCCACCAGAACGACTCTCCCTTGTGCACTGGCCACTACATCAATATGTCCAACGATAGACCAGATCAAAGCAATAAGAAAAAACGAACAAATAGTCCAAATCGTAAAACGTCCAATAGGTGATGCGGGCTTTTCTAATATTTCTAATGCCGCAGGTAAGAAATCTTTTTGTTCAACCTCGATTTTATTCGCCAGCGTTTCTTTTTCGTGGCGGTAGGACTCTTTAATGATATCCCAATATTTACCCATAATAATTCCCCTAATCTAATGAGACCGCTGCCATTTGTGTTTTATATAAGGTGGCATAGCGACCATTGGTTTTCATTAGTTCAGCATGGGAACCCGACTCAGTAATTTCACCATTTTCTACGGTGATAATACGGTTAGCATGTTTAATGGCTGATAGGCGATGGGCAATAATAATCACAGTACGATCTTTAGCGATAGACTGTAGATTGTTCTGAATAATTTCTTCCGATTCAGCATCCAGTGCACTGGTTGCTTCATCAAATATTAAAATTTTGGGATTTGTCACTAAGGCGCGAGCGATAGCAATTCGCTGCCGTTGACCACCTGACAAGTTAGAACCACGTTCATCAATTTTAGTATCGTAGCCTTCACTCAGCTCTAAAATAAAACCATGAGCACCAGCCATCTTAGCGGCGGCAATAATTTTATCCATTTCCATACTTGGATCTGCCAAAGCAATA
>JANQKJ010000358.1 GCA_028281205.1 Gammaproteobacteria bacterium | reverse complement strand
CTTCCACATCAATAGTCATCGCATTGATGTGGGGACTTGCATTAGTTTGTTCTGCAGGTCGGGGTATAAATTTCATATGGTTTGCGACATTAATATTGTCGTAAGTAATGGAATTTATTTACTTTATCAAAGCACCCCTAGCGTTACTTAGAACAAGTCCTCACTTTGTTAGATTAGTAGTTTGCTCAAAATCTATGTTGTATTCCTGCAGTAATAGTATTGGCCTTGAATTTTCCATCTAGGTCGTCAGAATCACCCTCAGTATAAGAATAAGTCACATCAAAATCAGTTTTGGGGGATATTGACCTCTGATACTCCAGCTCAAAATCGTAAAATTCAGATTCTGTCTCTCCACCTGCGTCAACACTATCGTCCTTTTGCAGTTCGAGTATCGCACTCAATGAACTTATTCCAGTGATTTGCCATACCCAGCCAAGCGAATAATTTTCCAGCTTCTCTGTGTTACCGGTATCAAGAAACTCTTGGTCATCATTCGACACTTGCGCAAGGAATGTGCTTTTACTGATATTGTAAACCAGTGAAAAATTCCAGCTTTTGGTTACAGACACTGAGTTATTATCATCAGGAGTAATTTCAACATCATTATCAAAAAGTTCCAGAGCATTATCTGCGTTATCGAAATTAAACTCTACATCACCCAAACCTGATAGATCAGCTCTTTCTTCATAGGTCCCGTTGACGGTCAATTTCGGCCCACCCACAGTTAATGAACCCAGCCAGAAGTTACCAAAAAACCTTTCAGCTCTTCTAATCTCGATCGCGGTAAACTCACCCAAACCAGCAAGCAAACCAAGCGTCCAAAACGACCCATCATCATCGTCAAAAACGTTATTATCACCAAGATCATTATCTTCGTAGCCATAAGAGCCAAGCAGCTCCAAGCGCGGTGTAATTTGATAGCCTACATCAAGCTGCTGAGTAATGAACTCAAACGTATCACCAGTTTCGAAATCCACTTCATCCCACTCATAACTGGCAATCCAGTCAAAACGGTCAGATTGCGGATCTATATTAGATAAACTACCAAGAAATGTTTGACGGTCATTATCATCAAGATCGCCTGGACCACCATCATCAGCCGTTTCATCATCAAAGCGTTGTTCAGCATAGAGATAAGACAGATTAGCACGCGCATAATTACCTATATCCTGTATCCACTGCGGGCCTAAGCCATAAGAATATTCATCTGTGGTGTTGCCAGTATCATTAAAATTATCGACAGATATTTGTTGGTCATTATCAATCAACACTTGAGTCGCACTAGCAAACGTGTTGATAAAAAAAGTTTCCGGTATTACTGCGTAACGCGCGATGGCATCAAGATTATGATCAGTATCCAGCTGGCTATCATCAAAAAAATAAAAATTCTGCATTAAATAATCGAGCTGCACCTGCAATCGACCAGTAAGCTTATTAATACTTATCCCTGGATTAACCTGACCTACAAAACCGCTTTCTTCATCATCGTCATCAAAATCAATATTATCCGAATATCCAACCCTGGCCTCTACTAGCGGCTGAATTTCCCAATCTGCATATGAAACAACAGTGCTATTTAAACAAAATAATGAGAATAAACTAAGCGAATAAAACCCAACTGTTTTTAAATTCATGGATGTATGTATTTTGTGAGTAAACAATGATGCGTATATTAACTGCTTAAGAAAAAATAGTCATATTTTCTAGTGAGTTGCTTCAATATTAACTTGCCCAGAAAGATTGATCAGTCTGCTTTTAAGTTCCGTTTGTCGCTAGCGCTGACTAGTGGTTTAAATAGATCGATAAACGCAAAAAGCCAGATGACCCAAGTGTTAGATCATCTGGCTTGATAGATTAATTTCCAGCGCTGAACTGATGCCAGGCTGATTATTGACGATAGTAATCGTAGTATGAATTATAGTCTTCTTCGCCATGAGCACGTTTGCTCTTATTCAAGACCATACCTACTGGCTTCTCACCTTCAATTTGCTCTAATACTGATTGTACCATTGCTTGCGAAGTTTTAGCCGCTTCCGTAACCACTACAACCTGACCCGCCAGACGAGTCAACACACTGGCTTCTACTGTTGCTAACATGGGTGGTGCATCAAACAATATAATTCGATTATCTGCCTTGAGTAACTGCGAGAGAATATCTACCATTCTTTCACTTGATAACAACTCACATGAATTATCGCTGAACGTACCTGCCGGAAGCACCTTAAGTTTATTTAAATCAGTTTGCAGAATATGCGAATCAATAGGAGCAGTATGGTCTATCAATAAATCGTTCAAGCCTGGCCGATCCCCCAAGCCAAGCAGCAAACTCGCATCGCGCTTAATAGTATCACCATCTACAAATAAAACATCGTAATCTCTTTCGTAACTAAGAGACATTGCCAAATTAAGAGACGTATGTGTTTTACCTTCACCTGGGATAGCACTTGTAACTACAATGAAGTTTGTACCAAACGACTCGGAATCATCATCTCGCTTAACTAAAAGATTATTTAGCAGGGGTCTTTTGATTTTTTTAAATTCTTGTAGCGTACTTGAGCCCTTATCCCAATCAACACCATGAGACCGAAGAGCTACTCTATCTAGTTCCACGGTTTGGTAGCTTGGGGTAGCATTGTTTTTACGCATCGAATTTCCATTCATTCTGCGCCCCGTACCTATATGCATATTGGGTGTACTTGTAGCTATATTTCCTACTGCTTTTTCTATTATGCTCACGATGTTATCCCGCTTTTTTTATTTCATTACATATGAAGAAATGAGTGATGCCCCTTCCTCATGCTTGACGACTGTGACCGAGTAAAATCCCAGCAACAACACAACCAGGAGAACAAATGCTGCAAGTGTAGTTCTCTCTGTTCGCATACGATCATCAGAAAGTTTCATACTTACCGCACCATAAACTGGCAAACTTGTTTCTCTATTAAGATGATGTGTTGTTAAAAACACAGGCTTCGCTTGATCTAGGAACAGTGCAAACCCAGCACCAATCACTATCGACATTATTAACACTGCAGTAATCAATAGTGGACGATTTGGACCAGTCGATGTTTTCGGTACGATAGGCGGATCAATGATTTGGAACTTAACGCTATCATCACCTTTTTCTGCTTCTTGTGATAAGCGTGCTAGCTCCAATCGCTTTGATAACTCCAAGTATTGTGTACGCGTGATATCATGGTCACGAGTTAAGCGTGAAAGTTCTGCTTCAACCTCTGAAACCCCATCTAAAGAATTACGTAACCCTGCAACCTTACGACGATATTCATCTACTGTTGCCTGATTAGTTGCTACTTCCGCCTCAGCTCGTCTTAACGCAATTTGAGCAGATTGATAGACTGGATTAGCAGTCGTTAAACCAATATTGCCTGAACTATTTTCAACTACACCAAGGGATTTCTTTTCATTAAGCAACTGCTTCTCTAATGAATCTAGAGTCGCCTTATTGGCAAGTATCTTAGGATGATTTTCTGTGTACTTAAGCAGATCCTCATTTAATTGACGACGTACTGTATCTATCTGAGATGAAGTCGGGCTAGAAAAACGTGCTGTTGGCGCTGAAAATCCGGCCATACCCACAACCGGAGTTTCACCAGAAAGTTGACGTTGCAGTACATTACGTTTTTCAACGGCTTTGCGTAACTCAACTTTAGCTGCAGCCAATTCTGATTGAGCAAGCTGTAATGAAGCAATGTAATCCTGATTAGTACCAGGCATTTCCTCAATATTCTCTTTCTTGAACTCTGCCAGCTCTCTCTCTGCAATATTTAAACGTTCCTCGTACTCTTTGATTTGCTCATCTAAGAATATCTCAGCAATCCTTGCGTCAGTGAGTTTGCCAGTAAGTACTTTATTCAAAAACTGGTTAAGTAAAATATCGACAACTTCATAGGCAATTTGTGGATCCGAATCAACAAACTCCATATCGTAGAGTGTTTCACGCTGCGTGGTAATCACAATCTTCTTTTGAAGATATTCAACTAAACCACTCATGTCACCTGCATCCTGTAAGCGGTTACTTAAGCCTGACTCTAGAATCAATTCCTCCAAAATTGATCTAGATTTAATTGCTTCAGCTAATACATAAGCATGGGAAGCAACATTTGACTGCACCGTAACCCCTTCGAGTATCGGCTCAAGAACCGAATGATCCTTGACATAAAAACTTGCTTTCGCCTCGTACTGGTTTGGCATCATCAACACCATTGTTGTGCCCGCCAAGAACACGACCCACGACAATGCAACTGCCCACCAGTTGAAACGCCACATTCCGCGCAAGAAAGTTTCTATTTGAGAAATTAAGTTAAACATAAGCTTTGACTCTACTTTTATGTAATTTTATTTTGAGTATGTAGTTTCAGTACTAACAGCTAGCTACCTAAAATACAGATTCAGGGATAATCAATACATCACCAGGACGCATTGCTACATTCTTATCGATCATACCTTTCTTCATTAAGTCAGAAAGACGCACTGGCATTTCAGTTTGTGATGTGCCATCTCTACGTACGATCTTAGAACGATTGCCAGCCGCAAACTCAGTTAAACCACCCACTTCAATCATTACATCTAATAATGTAATTCCTTCACGGTATGAAAGCGCTTGTGGGTTTTCCGCTTGGCCAACCACACGAATTTGTTTACTAAATTGCCCAACAAACTGTTGAACAATGACACTTACAACAGGAGCACGCACATATTCAGATAATGTTTTTTCAATATCATCTGCTAATTCGGTAGGTGTCTTTCCTTCTGCAACCATATCCTCAACAAGCGGAGTGGATATGCGTCCATCAGGTCTTACCGGAATCAACACTGACAAATCTTGATGCTCCCATACAAAGACTTGTAATTGGTCGCCTGGACCGATTCTATATTCAGAAATAGGCTCACTAGGCACTGCCTCTATTTCAGTCGTAGTTGGTGCTGAAGTACAACCCGCCAACATAAAACCTGCAACTAAAAATGAAATAATTGCGCTTTTGTTCCAAAGAATTTTCATGTGTGTCTCCAAGTTAACTATATCTTTCCAAATTGTAATAAGGTTCATATCTTGTTGATTGTGACCTTTATTCAATTAGCCCCAACTGAACAAAAATTGGTATTAGATCTGTGATCTACATACCCGTGTAACTTTTTACGTATTGCTATTTAACCTAACCTCGCCTGCCTTTACTGGGATAATGTGCACAAAAATCCCGATGAAAGTAGTGATAATCATGATAACTGCGTCACATAGCGCCAACTATTTGATATTCATGATTTGTACTAGCGCGCACCTTTACCCCACAACACTATTTCTGCGGTTTGAACTAAAATTGCTAAGTTAAATATCAGGCTACTATTTTTTACGTAATAGAGGTCGTATTTAAGTTTTTCGATGGCATCACTTTCAGTACTGCCATACTGATAACGCATTTGCGCCCAACCAGCCAAACCAGGTTTAACTCTATGGCGCTCGCTATAGAAAGGAATTTTTTCGGATAATTCTCCAACAAACTCGGGGCGTTCTGGTCTCGGACCCACTAGACTCATCTCACCCTTTAAAATATTGAACAACTGTGGCAACTCATCGATGCGATACTTTCTGAGAATACGACCCACGCGCGTTACACGTGAATCATTCTTAACTGCCCATTGTGCACCAATGCCAGCTTCGGCGTTTTCACACATACTTCGAAACTTAAGCAACTCAAATGGCTTATTGCCTTGTCCCACGCGTGTTTGTTTATAAAATATCGTGCCCTTGCCTTTGCTCTCAATAAGAATCGCAACAATACTAGCGATTAACAAAGGCATAGTGGCAAGCAACATGGAGAAACTGGCGAACAAATCAAAGGCACGTGTACTTATTGCTTTGAGGCCATTTTGCCTAAATCCATCTGAGAAAATGATCCAACTAGGGTCCAGCAACTCAATATAGACGCGGGACATTTGCCTTTCCAAGAAGGTCGGCAATTCAATTACATCCACCCCACTCAAACGACAGTTAATAAGCTCTTTAGTGGGAAACTTCTGCCTGCGCTCAGTCACCGCCACTACAATTTCATCTATACCATTTTTCAATACGTATTCATCTAACGGTAGGTCGGTTGTTATTACACGCTTTTGATCAACACTTAAACTCTCTGAATCAAGCCCATAAAAACCAACAATGGAAATACCGCGCTGATCTGATCGGCGACGCAAATTATTCACCCAGCCGGCCTTTTCGCCTACACCTAAAACAAGCACTTTCTTGTTCAGTGTGTGCTTATCTACCCATGACTCAAAAATTAAGCGCGCAATAATTATTCCAATAAAGGCGATAACTAGCGTTAATACAAATAAGCCACGCCCGAAATACATCTCTGGAAACATAAAGAAAATAATTGAAAGCACCAACGAAACAACAATAAACGCCGTTGTTATCCTATTTAGCACATTCCAGATAACTTCTCGGCGTTGCGCTTGATACAAGCCCATCGCCAGCATGACTAATACTATTAATGCAGCTACTAAAATGCTGCTCGCCTGCAATGAAAACACTTCACCATGAGCATACTCTAAGCCACCATGCCCATAGAAACGAATGCTTGAAGCTGCAAACAGGCTCAAATAACATATTGTTGCTTCCACAAGCACTAGCAGTGCAACCGGAAAACTAATATGATGGTTGAATACTTTTATAGAAGACAACAAGCGCCTCTTTGGTAGTTATTATGTTTTCACTGATCTCTAAAAGAGCAGCCAGTCTACAAATAAATTTTCACCTGTCCGCGAAAAACATCACTTAAATGAGATTGGACTTATTGTCGTTTAAAAGCTTGCATACCATTTGTGAAATACATCTAACTTTCGAGACAACAGATGTTTACGCCATATCTTATGATATATTTATTAAGTTGCTAGCAAGTTCATAGAAGCGTAGGTAGCTTTTACACTAAAGTGCACATCAAATTTTAACCATTCATTCAAAGAACCATTTATGTATTCAATTGACAATATTCATATTGGCGTCATTGGCCTTGGCTATGTGGGTCTACCACTTGCTGTAGAGTTTGGTAAAGAAACAAAAACACTTGGCTTTGATATCAATCAACACCGTATTGAAGAGTTACATGGCGGCAAAGACCGGACACTTGAGGTCGACAGCGAAGAACTCAGCGCAGCCAAGCAACTCAGTTTTTCTTCTAACCTTGACGACCTAAAAGAATGTAATTTTTTTATTGTCACTGTTCCAACACCGATCGATGATCACAAGCAGCCTGACTTAACACCTTTAGTTAAAGCATCTACGGCACTAGGTAAAGTGATCTCAAAAGATGCCATTGTTGTCTTTGAATCAACTGTTTATCCTGGCGCAACCGAAGAAGTATGCGTCCCCATTATCGAAAAAGAGTCTGGATTAGTCTTCAATAAAGACTTTTTTGTCGGCTACAGTCCCGAACGTATTAACCCCGGTGATAAAGAGCATCGCCTACCAACCATAAAAAAAGTTACCTCAGGGTCTACACCCGAAGTAGCGAAATTTGTTAACCAAGTGTACGCATCGATTATTACCGCCGGTACCTTTTTAGCCAGCAGCATCAAAGTTGCTGAAGCTGCCAAAGTCATTGAAAATACACAAAGAGATGTCAATATCGCTTTAATCAACGAGCTGGCTTTAATATTCAATCGCATGAATATCGACACAATTGAGGTACTCGAGGCCGCAGGAACCAAATGGAACTTTTTACCATTTCGTCCAGGCTTGGTTGGCGGTCACTGTATAGGTGTAGATCCTTACTACCTCACTCATAAGGCACAAGCAATTGGTTATAACCCGGAAATGATTTTATCTGGTCGCCGTATTAATGACGGTATGGGACCTTATGTTGCCGAATCGGTAGTCAAACTCATGACTCAGAATAAAATTCATGCTGTTGACTCAAAGATTTTAATTTTAGGCTTTACTTTTAAAGAGAATTGCCCTGATGTGAGAAATACCCGTGTTATAGATATCGTACAAGAGCTTGCTAATTATCATGCCAGTGTAGATGTATATGATCCTTGGGTAGATCCTGAAGAAGCTAAAGAAGAATATGGGGTAACCCCGATATCAGAATTAAATGAAGGGGCATATGACGCTATTATCGTCTCCGTAGCCCACAAAGAATTTGTTGCCATGGGTGTCGACAAGATCAGGACCTTGGGCAAACAAAAACATATTCTATTTGACGTCAAGCATATCTTCCCTAAACAAGATGTAGATGCACGTCTGTAATTCAGTTTTACTACTTGAAAAGATAATTTAATGAAAGTACTTGTCACAGGCTCCGCTGGCTTTATAGGTAACAACTTATCAGAAAAACTTCTTAACCGTGGCGATGAAGTCATCGGTATTGATAATCTTAACGATTATTATGATGTCACTCTAAAACAGGCTCGCTTGGCTAAAATAGCAAACCATGACAAATTTACAGAAGCACGCATCAGTCTCGAAGATAGAGATGCAGTGGTTGATGTATTCAAAACCCATAAGCCTGATCGTGTAGTTAATTTGGCCGCTCAGGCAGGTGTTCGTTACTCTTTAGAAAACCCCTACGCTTACATCGATACAAATATTGTTGGCTTCATTAATATTTTAGAAGCATGCCGCCACAACGATGTTGAACATTTAGTCTATGCTTCGAGTAGTTCCGTGTATGGTGCCAATACCAATATGCCATTTTCAGTACATAACAATGTTGATCACCCGGTAAGCCTTTATGCAGCGACTAAAAAATCAAACGAGTTAATGGCACACACATATTCACACTTATATCAAATCCCAACCACTGGCTTGCGCTTTTTTACCGTATATGGCCCGTGGGGCAGACCGGATATGGCTCTATTCTTATTTACTAAAAACATACTGGCTGACAAACCAATCGATGTATTCAATTATGGCAACCATCGACGCGACTTTACTTATATCGATGATATTGTTGAAGGGGTAATTCGCACTTTAGACAAAATACCTAGTGCAAATGATGCATGGTCAGGTGACCACCCTGATCCTGCAACCAGTAAAGCACCATATAGACTCTACAATATTGGTAATAACCAACCGGTAGAATTACGTCACTATATCGAAGTACTAGAAGATTGCTTAGGTAAAAAAGCTATACAAAACCTATTACCGCTACAGCTTGGTGATGTTCCTGATACTTATGCTGACGTCGAAGCCTTAGTGCAAGATGTTGACTACAAGCCCCAAACAAAAGTGGAAGATGGGATTGCTAACTTTGTTAAATGGTATCGGGACTATTACTCAGTCTAGCGCGCCTACAAGACTGACTTAGTAATATAAATTAAAGCCAAACTCAAGCAGCCTTGATCAAAGTTGCTAATTTTTTTGCTGCCTCTAAAGGTGTTCCATTATACATGCTGGCACGTACTCCACCGGCATATCTGTGCCCTTGCAAACCAATCAAACCTTCTTGCTCGGCGGCTTTTAATAACTGATCAATCACTTTCTTATCTGCAGAATTAAAAGCTACATTAATAGTTGAGCGATTTTTTTTGCAAATGTTATTAACCAGTTTAGGGTTATCATCGATTGCAGCATACAATAGCTCGGATCTTTGTTTAGCTTGTTGCACCATCACTTTAAGACCGCCTTGCTGAATTACCCACTCCAACATTAGCTGCGCCACATAACAAGCAAACACGGCTGTAGTATTAACAATCGAATTATGCTCAGCATGCAAATCATAGCGTAACAAGTCAGGCGTGTGATCATTCACCGGCCCAAGCAAATCATCCCGAATAATAACCACAGACAACCCAGCGATGCCCAGAGATTTTTGTGTGGCCGCATACAGGACACCAAACTCATTAATATCAATATCCTGCATCAACATACATGAGGTCAAATCTGCAACTACAGGCACTTCAATATCACCAACACTGACAAACTCGAGCCCATTGATTGTTTCATTTGGCGTCACATGCAGATAGGCTGAACTATTATCAACTTGCCATTCACCTGACTCCAGACAACAGACCTTATCAATCGTATCATCAAGTCCCTGCACATATTTTACCTTAGTATATTTACGCGCAAGGTCGCCAGCCTTACGTGACCAGAAACCAGTATCCAAATAACTAGCATGCTGTGACTGCCCTACAAGGTTCAACGGCACAGCATCAAACTGCAGTGTTGCTCCTCCAGCCATAAACAGTATCTGATAATTATCTGGAATCGAATATAGCGCACGTAACATTGTTTTTGCTTGATCAAGAATATTAGAAAAACTTTCGCTACGATGGCTAAGTTCTAAAATAGAAATACCTGAATTTTGATATTCAAGAATATCTTTTTCAATTTTTTGCTTAACTTGATGGGGAAGTGCAGCTGGGCCGGCACCAAAATAATGTGTAATCTGAGTCACAAACTGGAACTAATTACTGTTCTTCCGGAGTATTATCAGGCTGCTGACCTGACTGTTCTTCAGAATCTGACAAAGATTGAATCGCTTCAACTTCAGTAAGCAACTCTTCGTCCCCCAACCTGATCAAAGTTACACCCTGAGTATTTCTACCCATGGAAGAAATATCTTTTACCTGTGTACGCACTAATGTCCCACGGTCAGTAATCAACATAGTTTCATCATTGCTGGAAACTAATACTGCGCCAACCACCAAGCCATTGCGCCCTTTGGTTTGAATTGCTATGACACCTTGTCCACCACGTTTTTGCACAGGAAAATCATTTACCGGCGTACGTTTACCATAACCATGTTGAGTGCCAATAAGCACTTGTTGTTCAGCCTCATCAGGATGAATAGAAATTAATGAAATCACTTCATCCTGCTCAGCAATTTTAATACCGCGCACACCTGTTGCTGTGCGACCCATAGGACGTACATCACTTTCATGGAAGCGCACTGATTTGCCGGTATCCGCTACTAAGATAATATCGTGATCACTGTTGGTAATTTCTACTCCTACAAGATGATCATTTTCACGCAACTCCAAGGCAATAATGCCACTGGCGCGCGGTCTGGAAAAATCTTTTAATGAAGTCTTCTTGACCGTTCCCTGGCTGGTCGCCATAAACACATATGCTTCTTGTGAAAAATCTTTAACAGGCAAAATCGCATTAATGCGTTCCCCTTCTTGCAAAGGCAATAGATTAACAATCGGCTTACCTCGAGAAGTACGTCCCGACTGTGGTAACTCATAAACCTTGAGCCAGTAGACTTTACCCAGACTTGAAAAACATAGAATTGTATCGTGCGTATTAGCAACAAATAAATTATCAACGAAATCTTCTTCTTTTACTGAGGTTGCAGCTTTACCGCGACCGCCACGACGTTGCGCTTGGTACACATCCAGTGGTTGTGCTTTAGCGTAACCAGCATGCGACAATGTGACTACTACTTCCTCTTCTTGGATAAGATCTTCTATAGTGAGATCAACTTGTGTGGTAGTTATTTCAGTCTTTCTTTCATCACCATACTTTTCTTTTATTTCTTCCAGTTCCTCACGAATCACTTCCATCAAACGTTCCGGGCTCACAAGAATAGCGAGTAGATCCGCAATCAACTCAAGCAGTTCACTAAAGTCTTTAACAATCTTTTCTTGCTCAAGCCCAGTTAAACGATGTAAACGCAAATCAAGAATCGCTTGCGCCTGTGCTTCCGATAGATAATACATGCCTTCGCGCAAACCAAATTGATCACTTAAACCGTCTGGGCG
>JANQKJ010000357.1 GCA_028281205.1 Gammaproteobacteria bacterium | reverse complement strand
TAGAGTCTAAACCTGCATCCAATCCTACTAATAATAGCGAGAGTTAAGTAAAAAAGACGATGTTTACATTAAAGGCGATGACGTTTGCGCATTGCCTTTAATAAACTCCAGCAGCCTTCTTCAATCATGGCAAATACACCATCGAATAAGTCACTGTCTCGATAGTAAGGGTCAGGCACTTCTTTACCCGTTTTTTGCGGGTGATAATTTAAAAATAATTCAATCTTATCGCGATGCATTAATGGTGATTTCACTTGCAGGAAACTCATATTGGCATTATCCATCGGCAATATATATGTAAACTTTTCAAAATCACGTTCATTCACTTTACGTGCAGTCGCTTTTGAAATGTCATAACCTTTTTCCAGTGCTGAGGCACAAGCCCTTGGGTCTGGGTGCTCGCCTTCATGGTAGGCATGCGTGCCTGCCGAATCGACTTGAATCATATCATCCAGACCATGCGTGTTAACCAAATGCTTAAACACACCCTCGGCTGTCGGCGATCGGCAGATATTACCCATGCACACAAACAGGATGTTGAGTTTTTCTCGGTCAACCATAGTGAATAAATGACTTAGTATTGATTTACTGCAGAGCTTATTTTTCTACTCTGGCGGTTGCCAGAGCCCACAATATGGCTTTACCACACCATAGTGCCAGATAAAAAATAAATACCTGCTTCCATATATCCAGTGAAACAAAATTTATATTATCGATAATATGCTGTTTGATGTACTCAAACGATATTCCCCCGATGAAAACATCATATGCAGGGATTAACACGAAGGGAATTATCAGTGCTATGAGCAAAAAAAGAAAAACTCGCTTTAAAAATATGGCCATTGTCATTCAGATGAAAATTCTATTCTCTTACCTAGAAATTCCTCTGTTGTTAGTTGACCATTATTATAAACCATTTGACCATTAACTATAGTGGTGTCAATACTAGACCTGAACTCATACCCATTGAATGGTGACCAACCACATTTATAGAGCACCTTATCAGGCGTGTCGATAATGGTTTGATTCATGTCTACTAATATAACATCCGCCCAGTATCCTTCTCTCAAGTAACCTCTGTCGATAACATTAAAACGTTTTGCCACACTATGACTGGAGGCTTCAACCAGGCGCTCTATAGTGAGTTTATTGTCATGCACTAACTCAAGTAAACTAACAAAAGCATACTGAACAAGTGGTAAGCCGGCTGCAATTTTGAAGTATGTACCGGTTTTTTCTGCCAAGGTATGGGGTGCATGATCGGTCGCGACCACATCAATTCGACTTTCTGCCAGAGCTTTTACCAAAGCATCTCTATCTTCCTGGCGCTTTATTGCAGGGTTACATTTTATAAAACCGCCTCGTTCCTCATAATCATTCTCACTGAAAAACAAATGATGGGCACATACTTCAACAGTAATTTGTTTATTGTCAATTGCGCCTGCTTGGAAGAACTCTAATTCTTTGGCAGTAGTTAAATGTAAGACATGTAAATTCGTGCCATGTTTTTTAGCCAGGTTGGTGGCTTTTAAGGACGACATATAACACGCTTCTTCAGAACGAATTTTAGGATGCATTTGCAAAGGTATATCTTCACCATATTCAGCTCTGAATTTATCTTCATTGGCATAAATGGTGGGACTATCTTCACAATGCGTCACTACCATGGTTTGCGCATCGGCAAATATTTTTTCTAACACATCATCGTCATCAACAAGCATAGTACCTGTTGAAGCACCCATGAATATTTTTATACCGCAGGTGACACCACGCTCTAAGCGTCGCAGTTCATCAATATTATCGTTAGTGGCACCAAGATAAAATGCATAATTGCCAGCACATTTATTTGCTGCGTATTGAAATTTTTCTTCTAGTCTTTCCAGGGTTACAGTCTGAGGACTGACATTTGGCATATCAAAAAAACTGGTGATTCCTCCCGCAATTGCGGCGCGTGACTCGGTTGCGAGTCTGCCTTTATGATCTAAGCCAGGCTCACGAAAATGGACTTGGTCATCTATCATCCCAGGTAGCACTAACTTGCCTCTTGCATCAATTACTTGTGCTGCCGATTTTGATTGCAGGTCTTTACCTATTTGACTGATGCGGCCATTTTCTATTAATAGATCTTGTTGCGATACGTTCCCTTCATTAACAACCGAACCATTGAGAATTAATATAGACAAATCTTCACCTTGCTTATTTAAATAGCTGAAATTGCATTCATTTTACTGTAGCCAGTTTGTTTTGTCTCACAAGAATGGACCTATGAAACATATAATTAAGTATTTAGTTGCTTAATAAATTCCCGCTCACTTATTACTTAGCTAAATACTGATGAATTACTCGAGATAGCCTTAGCAAGTTCCGTTCTCAAAGATATAAGTCAAGGTTGTTGCAAATCTCATAATTCAAATCACCCCACAAAGATAACTATTAGCAAATATTTGATCGATTGCTTGGTTCATTGTGCGCAACTTTCATATTTTTCTTCAGATAATTTACTACTCAGAGGCTCACTATAGCGAGAAAATTCAGTTTCACTAATGAGTTATCTGCATATTAAAAAGCATCTTATCAGCATTCTTATACAGCAGATAGTCATTATTTTGTAACACTGCTTTGAAACTATGCGGCTTTTAAAATGATTACAGAACAAGGGAAAGTAAATGAAAAAAGTTACCCATCCTCAGTCAGCAAAAGCGCTTTTTCTAGCATCAATGCTCGGTTCAACTGCGCTTATACCTGCAGCAGCATTTGCATCCGGTTATGCAGTAGTCACTGACTCTGATGACTCACTTATGTATGGCACACTACGTTATGCGTTAGAAGTTGAAAAAGCGAGTACGATTTATATCGCCAAAGGCGTAGGTGATATTGATATTACTAATGGTGGCACTTTAACATACTCAAAGCGCAAGCCATTGGCAATTTATGGTTCAGGGCAAACAATCAAAACAGATGATGACTTTACACTCCTTGCATTAACTCAAGGTGCAAGCTTAACTGCGAAAAATCTATCATTCGTAGGTCCAGGTGGTTTTGATGTTAATAATCGTGCAGATAGCGATGGTATCTCAGGCAAAGGTATTTTTATTGATGTGCGTGATGATCAGTCTGGTACTGTTCAAATGTATTTAAAGAATGTATCTGTGTCCGATGTTGCAAACCATGGTATTCATATTTCTGATTGTACTCTGGCAGATGACTGTGGCTCCGGTAGCGGCGGTGGTGGAGATGGCTCCAACGCATCGGTAAGCATCCACTTTTATGATGTCACTATTGACAATGCTGGCAATGGAAAATTTGACGCTGACGGATTACGTGTCGATGAGAGAGGCAAAGGTAGTATTTTCTTTAAGTCATACTACTCTACTTTCAAGAATGTAGGTGCAGATGGAGTTGAGCTGGATGAGGGTGATAATGGTGGTGTTTTCACTTATATCGCAAAAAATACATTTGATAGAAATGGTAACTACTG
>JANQKJ010000307.1 GCA_028281205.1 Gammaproteobacteria bacterium | reverse complement strand
AATTAGAGTGCCCAGCGCATCGGGTAGCGCTGAATCAGGAATAGCCATCCGTTCACGCAGATCTACTGGCGCGGAAGTATGGTTAACACCTATAGTTAGTAAGGACATGACTACTATTTTAACGTACCTTGCACAGTTACAGGCGAATTAAGCCTGCAGATTTGTACAAAAAGTGAGAAGTCCCTGCTAAAGCGCTCATGTAATGACATATGAAATAACGTAGAATTGAGTGAATACACCTTAAATTTCACTCTTTGGATTATGCCTGAGAATAAATTCCACAAAAATATACTAATTGTGGTGCTCGCTATCATGCTGGGTGCTTGTGCGACGTCACCCTCAAAAGACCAAGTTGAAGAACAAGCTGTAGAAGAGCAGACCATCTCCGCTGAGCCTATTGATAGTGAACGCTATGCTTCAATTAGTGCTTTGATGTACGAGGTGATGACCGGTGAATTGTCTGGCAAGTTAGGTGATCTAGAAACATCAAAACAAGCATATAGCCGTGCAAGCGAACTCACTGACGATCCTGCGGTAATTGAGCGTGCAATGAGAATTGCTATATTTGCCAAGGACTGGCCGTTGGCATTAGAAATTGCTCATCGTTGGTCTGATGCTTTAAACGGGAATATAGAAGCACAGCAAGTGCTGGGTGTGTTGTATCTAAGACAAGGCGATGTCGATTCAGCCGAAGTCCATTTCACTAAAGTGATGGATGCTGCGCAAGATTCTCCCAGTCAAGGCTACAGTATTATTGCTGCCACATTGTCGCGCATTGAAGATGTTGATATCAGCCTAGAATTAATGGATCGCTTGGTAGCTAAAAACTTCACTAATGCCTATGGGCATTTATCCTATGCCAATCTGGCAATGAAAGCTAAGCAATACCAGCTAGTGGTGGACCAAAGTGAGTTGGCGTTAGGGTTTAAGCCTGATTTATCTGAAGCAAGAGTACTGCGAGCACGTGCGCTAAGTTTGGTCGGTGATCATGATGGTGCTTTTGTTGAAATGCAGCACCTTGTAAATGCAGATCCAGAGAATTTTGATTTGCGGCTTGGTTATGCACGCATGTTATTGCAAGCTGAGCGATTTAATGAGGCGGGTAAAGAATTTGAAGTGTTGCTTGAGCAACGGCCCAATGATCCTGATATCACTTACATGTTAGGTTTGACCTACGTGCAAGCTGAAGACTATGAGCAGTCCAAACAATACTTCCAGGCTTTAGTTGATGATAATCGTCGTTTGGATGAATCAAACTATTATTTAGCGCGCATTTCTGAAGAATTAGGTGAATCTCAACAGGCAGTTAAATTTTATCAGGAAGTTGCATTTGGTGATTTATACCTTGATGCAGCTATGCGTTTAGCTGACTTGTATGTTCAAGAAAGCGGTTTGCAAAAGGCACGTAACCACTTGAATGATGTGCGTGGCCAAGTGGATTTGGCGGAAGATGTTGTACGTTTATTCTTGGCTGAAGGACATATCCTGCATGATCAAAAACAATATCAAGAAGCATATGATCTTTATAGTGAGGGATTATTAGAGTTTCCTCGTCACCCGGATTTATTGTATGCACGTGCATTGACAGCGGAATATCTTGATCGTATCGACTTGCTAGAGTCCGATTTATTAATTATTTTGCAGGCTGATCCTGACCATGCAAATGCCTTGAATGCGCTTGGTTATACACTCGCAGACCGCGGTTTGCGTATTGATGAAGCACAAAAATATGTTGAGCGCGCATATGAGCTTAAACCTAATGATCCCGCAGTAATTGATAGCATGGGCTGGGTACATTTTCGTAAAGGCAATTATGCCGAAGCAGAAAGTTACTTGAGGAAAGCTTTGGACTTAATGGATGATGCTGAAATAGTTGGTCACTTGGGTGAGTTACTATGGGCGCAAGGTAATTATGAAGAAGCCAGGAATCTTTTAAGAGAAGCGATGGATCGTCATCCAGAAGATAGCTACATCCAAAAACTCATTAAGCAGTTTTCAGAATAGGCAAGTACTAATTTTTAATAATGTCATGCTGAGAAACTCTAGCTATGACGCGGATGACTATGCATATTAAATATAACTCGCATTATTGGTACTCTTTGCAAAGTTATAAGTGCGTTACGGTTTTTCTTATAGCGATGACCTTGGCAGGTTGTGTCACCGTGACTCCGGTGATAACAAAACAAGATGCTGAACAAATCTGGCAAGCAAGGTCCAACTATCTTTATCAACAAACTCATTGGACAGCGCATCTGACCTTGATTGGGGTGACTGCCGAGCAGAAATTCAAAACGCGCGCTATATGGGAGCAAAAGGGTGACTACTACACAATTAAATTGCGCGATTTTATTGGCCGGACTGTCGCTATTATAGATGGATCCCCAGAACAGGTAAGTGCAAAAACTTCCAAAGGTGAGCAATTTAAAGGCGATAGTTCAGAGCAACTTATTAAGCAATTGTTTGATATTCAAATACCGGTAGCTGGGATGCGTTATTGGTTATTGGGCTTGCCAAAACCTAATGTTGAAGTTAAACAGTTGGCCTTGAATGATCAAGGTTTGGCAGAGCTGGTCAGTCAGCAAGGCTGGGCAATGAACTATCCGTACTATTTGGAGTATGATCCACTCAAAATGCCAAGCCAGGTATTGTTTGCATATGATGATATAGACCTGACAGTGAAAGTGTCTCAATGGGTGTTTAATACAGAGTAATTATTCTCTATGTCGAGTTCTGCTATTTGGCGTGCCCCAGCCAAAATAAATTTATTTTTGCGCATCACAGGTCAACGTGCTGATGGTATGCACGAGTTACAAACTGCGTTTCAGTTTATCGATCTGTGTGATGAGATGCAGTTTAATTTAAGGCAAGATGATCAAATTTTGCGCATTAGTGATTCAAATGTTCCCCCTGCGCAAGACTTATGTGTTCGCGCAGCTAAGTTGTTGCAAGCGCATTGCAGGCATGCAGGCGGCGTTGATATTAAGTTAACTAAACATATTCCTATGGGTGGCGGACTAGGCGGTGCCAGCTCGGATGCAGCGACCACATTGCTGGTTTTGAATAAATTATGGAAGCTTGGTTTGGAGAGTGATGAGCTTGCTCGCCTGGGATGCCAATTGGGTGCGGACGTGCCGGTATTTATTCAGGGTAAGGCAGCCTGGGCTGAGGGCATAGGTGAACGTTTAACTCCGATACAATTGGAGGAAAGCTGGTATTTAGTTATTAATCCCGATGTGCATGTCGGTACGGCAGAAATGTTTGCACATTCGCAATTGACACGTAATAGTCCCCAGCTCACAATATGCCCCCCTAAAGCTGGTCAGTATGAGAATGTATTTGAGCCAGCAGTTAGGTCGCAATACCCGAAAATAGATTCGGTGTTTAATTGGTTAAGTGAATATGCTGAGCCATTCCTGACAGGAACTGGCGCATGTGTAGTTGCTGCTTGCGCTGATAAAACTTCCGCTATTGAGATACAATCTCGCTGCCCTGAAGGGATGGTGGCGTATGTTGTGAAGGGAAGTAATACTTCGCCATTAATAGCTCAATTGCAAGCTGAGGTAGATCCTAGTTAGGTAGGATCAAAGAAAAGAATAAATGGGCCGTCGCCAAGCGGTAAGGCACGGGGTTTTGATCCCCGCATTCGCAGGTTCGAATCCTGCCGGCCCAGCCATAAATTAGCCATAGTCATTATTTTATTCGGCAAACTGGAATTGACGTGACAGAGAAACTGAACAAATACGAAGACGGCCATTTGATGGTATTTTCTGGCAATGCCCACAGGCAGCTAGCGTGTGATATTGTCGAAAAATTAAATATCCCGCTGGGTAAAGCTATGATTAGCGCATTCAGCGATGGCGAAGTACAAGTTGAAATCCAAGAAAATGTGCGTGGCAGGGATGTGTTTGTCATTCAGCCGACCGGGATGCCAACCAACCATAACATTATGGAATTACTGATTATGGTGGATGCGCTGAAGCGTGCTTCAGCAGAGAGAATCACTGCAGTGATTCCGTATTTTGGTTATTCGCGTCAGGATCGCAGAGTGCGTTCCATGCGCGTACCGATTTCTGCCAAAGTGGTGGCGAATTTGATTTCCAACATTGGTGCAGACCGAGTATTAACAGTTGATTTG
>JANQKJ010000296.1 GCA_028281205.1 Gammaproteobacteria bacterium | reverse complement strand
TTTACTTACTTTAAAGTGAATATGCGGTGGCCGCACCCAGCTGCCAGATGCAGGATAAGCCCCAGGCATGATTGTCTTAAAACGAAAACCTCCCTCTTTACCGCTGGAAACAATAGCCCAACCTTGGAAATTTTCATCAATTAATGCTGGATTCGGATCGCGTGGATGCCAATACCTGCCGGCAGCATTGGCCTGCCACAAATCGACCGTCGCGTCTTCAACTGCGCGCCCCTTTGTATCGATAACTTGTCCATCAATAATAATATGATGGCCAAGAGCCGTTTGTTCTCGACCTTGTATACGCGTCAAATCAAAATCTTTATCTTTTTGTGCAACTACAGGATAAAACGGCCCTTCAACTTCATGCGGAGTCGGAGATAGATGCGTTATGCCTGTATCATTACTAGAAAGTGGACCAGATGCACCAAGCGCGCTAACACCAGTCAGTTTAAGAAAATTACGCCGATCCATTAACCATCTCCTTAACTATGTCTATGCTCCACCGCAACTGCCGCCACATGTCCCACCGCCCCCACAGGATCCTTGCGTGTTTTTGTTATTCTTTTTTCTTTTTTTCTCACGCTCATCTATGTCTTGCTGAATTTTATTTTTTTCAACCTCATTAAGTTTAAATATCTCAGGAATAGGTCCCCCACAAAATAAACATTTATCATGCACACTGCGCTGCAAAACTCGTTGACATCGTTTACAAATTCTTTGTTGATTTGACATCGAGTATGTTAATAATAACTCTAACGCTAATAAATAAGTTATTGATACTTTGCAGAGGTAATAAACTCACCGAAAGACTCACACCAAACCACTACTGTATTATATTGAGCAGGGTCGATATCCGAAGGTATATCAACAATAAAGTTGTTAAATGTTTTCACGTCACCTACATTTACCATGGATGCTTTCGCGCGTTCAAAACTTGCTTCAGTTTCAACATATTTTGGTGACAAATATAATTTATAGTCAGGACCGGGAGCAAGTTCACCGATTAATGCGATGTGATTATTGCTTATAGACACCACACCTTCTCCCCAATGAAAGCGATCACTACCTTCTAAGTCTTTACGAAATTGCGATGTGAACTGCACTTGGGATGACAGCGCTTCAATTTCGGCCTCACTGGGCGCAGGAGGAGCAATTAAAATAGGCAGCATGTATATACCTAAAGCGAACCCAAACACGCCAACAGATACATGCGTAATAACTATAATTATTAATTTTCGCATTGACCGCATAACCTCAAAAAAGACTTCACATAATGCTAGTTAAGTTAACTGCTATTCTATTTTAAATTCTGCGTACTCCAAAAGTCACTGTCGGAGGAATACCCATACCTAATTCAATATCAGCTACCCGGTAATTGCAGCCTCTTTGTTCCAATATCGCGTTGACTTTTTCTTGCTTTTCCACTGCCTTAATCACGGTATTGGCAATTACCTCATCACTACTGAAGGTATTAACAGATTCATTTACCTTATCGCCAAGCTGTTTGGCTTTATCCAAAATACTCATAATTAATTCCTAAATTGTTAACTTGAAATTCTAGATATTATAAATGTTTGACTCACATTCGTCTGCGCTACACCTCGTTAACTTCAGTGTTAAAAGCCGATTTTAATATACGAATAAATCTGTTTATCCATCATAATCTTGCTCTTCCAACCAATAAGCGGGTGCCGTTAAACGAGTGATGGCTATATAACCAACTATTGAGACTGGTGTTAATACTGTATTAAAGGTCACCCAGATATCAGTGCTCTGTGTGCGCCAAATAATTTCATTTAATACAGCCAGCATTATTGCAAAAGTAATCCAGCTAAATGTAAGTACTTTCCAGCCCAACTCAGACAAATAGACTTGACCCTCAAGCGCTCTTGCCAGAAGGGTTGGCCGCAATAACAGCCCGAATGCTAAGGCAGATGCGAATAATAATATTGAAATAGTTGATTTAACCTTTATAAATGTTTTATCTTGAAAAATGAGGGTCGCTCCGCCCAGCAACAATACTAATACTACCGATACAGCAGGAAAAACTGGAACCCGCTTTTCTAAAAATACACCTAAAACTGTACAGACTATAGCGGCGAGAATAACACCTGCAGTTGCCCACATAATGCCCCAGCCAAAATTGATAATAAAAAATATAATACTAGGAGCAAACTCCAAGAAAAGTTGTCGATTCAAATAATGCTGCATGAATAGCAAATTATGCAAAATTTAACTGCTTTAGGTATTCAGCTTAGCCATGATAATAGATCTAACATTATAAAAAAGTCGAATTCAAACTCGATCGTTTACCATTATAGTTAGATTTTCATACTAACTAGCAAGCTTCATGCTCTAATGCTTAATCAACCCATGGCAAGAAAGTAGCTG
>JANQKJ010000272.1 GCA_028281205.1 Gammaproteobacteria bacterium | reverse complement strand
CAGCAACTCGACATTTAACTGATCCTACCTATATAAGTTTAGATACGTCCTGTACAGAAACTGTGTGATTATCCATGAGATCTTTATACTATATCGCAGAAAGCGAATGCCATATAGATTCTCATCTAACTAAAATAAGTCATGCAAAATCCATTAATTTACTGGCTCCGACAAGACCTTAGAATACATGATAATCCTACGTTATCTGCTGCGGTAAAAACAGACAGACCTATCATAACTGTCTATATACTCGACCAAAACCCTAGAGATAAATGGGCGATAGGGTCTGCCAGTCGTTGGTGGCTACACCACAGTTTAAATGAATTTAGTCATTCAATCAGTGAATTAGGTGGTAGATTAATTTTACGCAAAGGCAATGCCATAGAAGAGTTGGATAATATTATCAATGAAACAGGGGCAGATAGTTTATATTTCACGCGCCAGTATGAACCTTATGCAAGTCGTCTAGAAAAACAAGTTCATGACCGGTTTTGTGATCAAATTGAAGTCAAGCGTTTTAAAGGTTACTTATTGCATGAGCCTGAAGATATACGAACTGGTAACGATCAGCCTTATAAAGTTTTCACACCTTTCTACAAATCGTGCTTAAAAGCTGGTTCACCATCACAACCCATCAGCCCTCCTGAGTCATTAGCGGTATACAAAAAAAAGATTAGCAGTGATTTACTCAACGACTGGAAACTACTCCCTAAACAACCCAATTGGGCACATCAGTTTAATGATTATTGGTTACCTGGAGAAAATGGTGCTCATCAACATTTGAGTGAATTTATTACACATGCAGGATCAAAATATTCAATACTTCGTAACCGACCTGATGTGACAGGCACTTCAAGACTATCTGCACATTTACATTTTGGCGAAATCAGTCCAAGGCAAGTTTGGACCACAATTAAGAACTATCAACACAATATTCCTGACAGCGGAGAAGCATATTTGCGCCAGTTAATTTGGAGAGATTTTTCATATCACTTATTAGTACACTGGCCAGATTTTCCTGACAAGCCTTTTAGACCCGAGTTTGACAAGTTCCCGTGGAAACCCAATAAAAAAGCCCTACAAAAATGGCAACAGGGACAAACTGGTTATCCGATTGTAGATGCTGGCATGCGTGAATTATGGAAAACAGGCTGGATGCATAATAGAGTAAGAATGATTGTCGCATCATTCTTAATTAAAGACTTGTTAATTCCCTGGCAACAAGGCGAAAAATGGTTTTGGGACACTCTGGTTGATGCTAATCTGGCTAACAATGCTGCTGGCTGGCAATGGGTTGCAGGTTGCGGTGCCGATGCCGCGCCCTACTTCAGAGTATTCAACCCTGTGCTGCAAGGTGAAAAGTTTGATCCCCAAGGCGATTACGTTCGTACTTGGATACCTGAACTTAAAAGCTTACCAAAGAAATATATTCATTCACCCTGGTTGGCACCTGATGAGGTACTGTCCTCAGCTGGCATTACTATGGGCAAAGATTATCCCCAACCTATTGTTGATCACAGTAAAGCAAGAGACCGTGCATTAGAAGCATACCAAGAGTTAAAAGCGGTACTGGTTTAAAGTGTTACTCAGAAATAGCGAAGGTTTCGAGTCTTACCAAACGCATTAATTCTTTAAAATTATCTACCACTACTTCTGGTCGATGCGGATGGTCTACTGTACCCGGAAATATTTTATCCAGCCATTCCTGACTCCAGTCTGCACCGTTATAATAGATTGAAGTGATACCTGCTTCTTTGGCCGCAATTACATCTGTTGTGCTATCGCCAACATACCAACAACTTAAATTCAATTCTTCTTCAAGTTCATTGATGGCATGTATAATTTGGTCCGGTGCTGGCTTACGCCTTGGTACATCATCACCACACACAATGGTATCAAAATAGTGTTCCCATCCTCCGTCACCAACAGCATTGACTTCATGCATCATAAATTCACGGTTACGATTAGTTAAAGCACCCACTTTTATATTTAACTGACGTAGGTCTTGCAACATCTTCTCCACGTCATCTTCAAATGGATGCACATTGCCATAGTGAGTCCGATAGGCATCATCAAAGGCTTCGTGTACAATTCGCTTAGCCTCTTCATCATTCCCAAACAGCACCTGAAAAATATCAGTACGCGATACTTTACGCGCCGCTTTCACTTTAGGATGAAGTTTACTATTTTCTCTAATGTACTTAACCAGTTTAGCGTCTTCTAGAGTTTTGCTATCTTCTGTCTTCACCATACGGTCAATTACATTTAGTTCTTTTAATTTAGGCAATACATCATCAACCGCGTGATACATCGCGTCATGTGTATCAACTAAAGTAGCATGCCAGTCGAAAAGAATTGCTTTAGGGGCGGCGTAAGGGATATCAACAATGCTCATTTTGTTGTTTAAAACGGATATTAATTAATCGGGTTAAGGAATTTTGAATTAGCACTAACTCTGCATAAAAAAATGTTAAAAACTGTCAAGCAATATATACATGTGACTTTAATCACTTCACTAATAAAACATTCTAATACAATTGCTCACACTTAGATTTACTATAACAACAATAATTCGCGGTGTAATGCGCCATGGAAAGCGAATATGTTCACCAAGAGAACACAATAATGAAGGATGATCCAAACGACACACTAACAACCATTGAAGCAAAAGTCCTATGTATGCGATATGGGATTGATGATATTGATGAAACTAACAGTGTTAGTCGCCTGCGTAAATATCAATCAAAAAAATCCACTTCGGGCAAAAGCATACATGCTGTGGCCAAAAAGCTTGGCAAGGATAAAAACGCTCTCAAAGCAACAGAAATCAATGCATTACGTAAGCTAAAAATACCTAAATAAGGTCTTAATACTCAACTAAGACACACGCCTTTAGTTTAGTATTTATGACCATACAACCCCACAGTTATGCAAATCGTCCACTATCCTCAGCATTTACCTTACTAGAGAACAGGATTTAGTTATAGTTGAGAGGCACCCAACAATCAGATGGGGATCTTTAATCCAGATTTCCTATTCAGTTATGTCTAGCCAACACAATAAAAAAGAATCGGCAGCTATTATTGGTATTCCATGGTATTCCGAACGCTCATGGAAGAAAATGAAGGAAATCTCAGATGACCCGGATAGTTTCCATGAAAGCTATCAGATATGGCTAGCTCATGCGGATAAAAGTGTTGTTATTTTGACCAACCGCAATAAGCCATTTGAGCGCCTCAAAATTGACCCAATCAGTTATTCGTGGTGGTGTAAAAACCAATCTTTAAAACGGGATAAAGAATCTCGCCGTAAATACATACAGTATCTGTTAGAAAATCAACTACGCAATAGTTAAATCAACAGATTTCTACTTACTCATCGCAAATAATGCAAGAGACAGTTTCTAATAACTACTCCCTATTAGCATTTTAAGCATTGTTAAAAAAGTAAAACTGAAAATCAAAACAGTTATTAACGAATATATGTTTTTTAGCATAGTCACACTAATTTACGCGGCTTCATTTTTACTGTTATGAACTACATCACTAGACTTTTTTATACTATTTATAGGCTCCACTTTACGCTGTTTCTCATACAAGAAGGTTAATACTGCCTGTCTAAGCTTGGTATATTCGACATCACTTGCTAAACTAATTCTATCTCTTGGACGTTCAAGATTAATCTCAAGTATTTCACCAATAGTAGCTGCTGGGCCATTAGTCATCATAACAATACGATCTGATAGCAGAACAGCTTCGTCAACGTCATGAGTGATCATGATTACAGTGTTATTCAATTCATTTTGAATTTCCATCAATGAATCTTGCATATGTGAACGTGTCAATGCATCTAAAGCACCAAAGGGTTCATCCATTAATAAAATTTCTGGCTGCATAGCTAATGCCCGTGCTATGCCCACTCTTTGCTTCATGCCTCCTGATAACTCATCAGGTCGTTTGTGCATAGCATGATCCATATGCACTAAACGTAAATTATGTTCAATCCAGTCTTTTGTATCAGCTTTTGATTTTGACTTACCAAATACCTGTTTAACAGCAAGCTCTACATTTTCATAAGCACTTAACCACGGAAGTAAAGAATGATTTTGAAATACAACTGCGCGTTCTGGCCCTGGCTCAGATACTTCCTTACCATTTAATATCACACCACCAATAGTTGCCTGATGTAAGCCAGCAACAATATTTAATACTGTCGACTTACCGCATCCCGAATGACCGATTAACGACACAAACTCACCTTTACTTATCTTTAAGTTAATATCTGTTAACGCTGTGAAATCTCCCTTAGGCGTTGGGAAAATCATGTCAACTCCACTAATATTTAATAACTCACTCATAGCTTAATTTCCAAATATCATAAAAATTTAAATTCTTAATACTTATCTACTAGCAGATGTTTTATCCCAGGACACAAATTTTTGAATTTGCAGCATTGAACGGTCTAAGAAAAAACCTATGGCACCAATAACAACAACTGCTGCCATAATTCTTCCCAAAGAATCAGAACTGCCATTTTGAAATTCATCCCATACAAATTTACCTAGACCAGGATTTTGTGCGAGCATTTCTGCTGCAATGAGCACCATCCATGCAATCCCTAAAGATGTGCGCATGCCAGTAAATATCATAGGTATTGATGCAGGTAAGACAATTTTTTGGATATGCTTCAATGCTGGCAAACGTAATACCCGACTTACATTTACTAAATCAGAATTAATAGATGCTACACCGACCGATGTGTTGATTACCATGGGCCATAAACAACATAACGTTACCGTTATCATCGAATTTAAAAATGATTTTGGTATCACCGGATCAGGTGTAGCATAAAGGGCACTAACAACCATAGTTACCAAAGGTAACCAGGCCAATGGAGACACGGGTTTGAAAATTTGAATAACAGGGTTAAATGCAGTATTTAGCGTTTTACTTAAACCAATAGCAATTCCTAACGGGATAGCTATAACAGCAGCTAATAAAAATCCACTCATAACAGTAAGCAAGCTCGTGACAATTTGATCTAAAAATGTCTCTTTACCAGTATAGGAACGAATTTTTGGCACGTAATCTGGATCTTGCGCAACACGTTCAGCATTGCGTTTTTTCTGCCGCTCGTAAAATGCCTGTTCTTTGGTTCTCTCTTCGTTATGTTCGACATAAAGGCTATTTAATTGCGTCCATACCGCATTAGGGCCAGGAAACTTCCCTAACGATGTATTGATGTTTGAGGCTGCAACCGACCAGAAAGCTAAAAAAAACACAATTCCAGCTAGAGGAATCACCAGATTTTGTAACGAACCAGCAATTAAGCCAGACATCTTTGGAGACATGCCCGTCATATTTAGCTTTGTAGTTAATGATGTTGCAGCCTTCATACATACTTCCTTTAAACAAATATATTTTTAAACTTTATCGCCTGACTTCAAACCGATTGGAAACATATCAATGTAATCATTTGGTTTCGTTCCATCGAATGTGATGCCATCAATAAACTCTGTTTGAGGATCTTTAAATCCATCTTCAGTAGCAAAGTCAGGAAAATCTTTTGCATCTGCTAGACCTTCTTCTATTAATGACAAGGCAGCTTTAGCATAAATATCTGGCTTATAAACTTTTGCTGCCATATCTTTATACCAATCATCAGACTTGTCTTCAGAAATTTGGCCCCAGCGGCGCATTTGCGTTAGATACCAAATTGCATCTGAATAATATGGGTAAGTAGCGTTATATCTAAAGAATACATTGAAGTCTGGAACTTCGCGTTTGTCCCCTTTTTCATATTCAAATGTACCCGTCATACTATTTGCTATAACGTCGTAATCTGCACCGACATAATTCGACTGAGATAGAATTTTTACAGCAGCTGGACGATTAGCATTGTCATTTTCATCCAACCACATTGCGGCACGGATTAATGCACGCACGATTCTTATTGTCGTATTGGGATATTTTTCTGCAAATTCAGCAGTAATTCCAAATACTTTTTCGGGATTATTTTTCCAGATTTCATAGTCAGTAATCACTGGTACGCCAATGCCTTTAAATACAGCCTGTTGGTTCCATGGTTCACCCACGCAATAACCATATATAGTCCCTGCTTCTAATGTTGCAGGCATTTGCGGTGGAGGCGTCACAGAAAGCAAAGCATCGGCATCTATTTGCCCAGAAATATCTCCTTTATGTGGTGCATAGTATCCAGGATGGATTCCACCTGCGGCCAACCAATAACGCAATTCATAGTTATGTGTTGATACAGGAAATACCATACCCATATTAAATGGCTTACCTTCATCTTTATACTTTTCAACCACAGGTTTTAACGCACCCGCCTTGATTGGATGCACAGGCCTACCGTCGTCCATTTTAGGAATATTTGGTTTCATTTGGGCCCAGATCTCATTTGATACCGTAATGCCATTGCCATTTAAGTCCATAGAAAATGGTGTAATGATGTGCGCTTTAGTACCAAACCCCATGGTGGCAGCAATTGGTTGGCCCGCCAGCATATGAGCTCCGTCTAGCTGACCGTCAATGACTCCATCTAACAATACTTTCCAGTTTGCTTGTGCTTCAATTGTGACGTAGAGACCTTCATCCTCGAAATATCCATTTTCATAAGCAATAGCAATCGGTGCCATGTCTGTTAATTTAATAAACCCAAATTTCAGTTCTTCTTTCTCCGGGTATCCAAGTTTTTCTGCGTTTACATTATTTGCAATGACGGCACTGATAATAATCATCACACTTAGCAAAAAATGTTTGACATATTCTTGCGAACCTCCAGAAGCTAGCGGGAGAGAACTGCAAACATGTTTCATAAAAATCACTCCTTAAATAATTGAAACTTTTTCTCAAAAAAAAAGGTGTCAACGTGCCGCCCAATAACGGGTACACGTTGACACCTCTGTCTGTTTTGCTGATCACCTTCGTTGGTGATTGCAATTAATTAAAAATTCTAAACTTACTTTACACTCAGCAAATATCTTGCCAAGTATCATACTTATGTAACATACTGTTTTAACTGAGTATTATTTAACAGAGCATTTTCTCACCTAGTATTATGCCTCTATATGGTGCAAGTTTATTTTAGATGCACCGTAAACAATCTATTATTTTGTAGCAGTTAGAATTCCTAAAGTTGTTTCGCAAATAACAACATATGTTGATAACCATCATTTAACAAATGACCAGCAACAAAATTCGAATAATCTTCTAAAATACCTTTTTTTAAAATAATGAATGACACATATAAACCTGGTGACAAAAACAGGATAAATAAATATTTAAACTGTTCAGGCATTGCTAATACTGAAAATGGCAATAAATATAGTGGCCAACTAAATAGCAAACCTCTTAAACCATGTTTAAATAAAAGTATTACTGCTGCAAGTTTTCGACGGATTTTTTGTTTTTTGGAATAATAGCTAGCAAGAAAAACAGCTTTTTCCAATTCACTATCAATGTCAGATAATTTTTTTGATGATATATAAGGTGTACGCACTTATTAAATTCCGGCATCATGATTAATGTGCGTTAATAAGAACACCTGCATCCGTTCTACTCGCCAAGCCCGACTCCCGAGCATGCTCTTCAAAACCTTTATTCTTCCAAAAGAAAGCACCAGGCATAGTCGTCGGTATCACTAACGCATAAAATAAACTACGTCCTAACACTGCTGCTATGATAATCATAATACAGCCTGCCCACCAAGCAATTAAGGCTAAATTTATTTCAAAATTAATTACGCTCATAGCAAACATACTAATAGCTGACAATGACAGTAAAATATTTCGCAACCAATAAGTTTTTCCAAATTGTGTTATCTGCTGGTAATGAGATGCTTGAGATTCACCACTATGATGTTTTAGGTAGCGAGCATGTGCATATAAACCAAGCAACTCAATGGTTATACCTATCGCTATAATC
Organism: Gammaproteobacteria bacterium; assembly: GCA_028281205.1. GTDB lineage: Bacteria > Pseudomonadota > Gammaproteobacteria > UBA4575 > UBA4575 > UBA1858. The sequence continues at coordinate 25,638 of JANQKJ010000272.1, read as the reverse complement.
AACGCTATATTATTTAGCACCTGCAAGTTATTCTCACCAACTAACATAGCCATTAAAAAGTACAAACTTCCAATTAATAATGGGCCTAATGACAACATTGAGCCATAAAATGCATTCAAAACTGACCAGTGATTCCAATAAGGTCGTGCCGGTATACGATAGATTGCATGCATGAAATATAATGCTGCTAAACCAGATAAAGTCGCACCCCAACCAGTAACAACGACTAACGTCGACAACACTGCATCAGGTAGCCATGTAAACAACACTGGCAAGCCAGTTAGACACGTGTAAGCACCTAAAAAATTATAGAACACTGCAATCCCTGCAACTTCGCGACTGACTGGTGAGTATTTCAAATTATTGAATGCACGATAAAAACGATGCGGTTTTCCCAGATGCATGGTTGATAATACCAGCGCGAGCGTTTGAACACTAATAAGTGCAAACAGAAATAATGGCCACACTATTGGGTTGGAGGTGGCAGTGATTGTTGCAATACCTATTTTTGGTCCAATAAATAATAGAATAAATGCGCCTATTACTAATTGTGAAATCAATGTAAATACCACTAAAGGATTTTCTCGAGTACTTAGTTTTTTAAAACTCCACTGCATTGCTTGCGATTTTTCATCAACTTTAGATTGATACTCACCTTGTAAATCTTTTTCATAACGGATGGGCATACTATCTGTACGCTTCATTTCATTAGGTAAACTTTTAGTTTGCTGAAATCGGATATTAGGGTGTGTGATATCACTATTAGGAAAGCCTGGGATAGTTGTTTCTAATTGGGTTCTATTCTCAGGCGTTGTTTCAATTACACCAAAATCTAGTGCACCTGCTAAACATGCAGATACACAGGCTGGCTTTAAGCCCACTTCAAGTCGATCAACACACATATTACATTTTTCAACTTGTCCTGCTTCTTGATCAAGCTGAGGCGCATTATATGGACATACCCATGTACAATAACCACAGCCAAAACAAATATCCGGATCTTGTAAAACTGCGCCATATTCAGCAAATTTTGTATAAGCACGTGTTGGACAACCTTTTAAACATACCGGATCATCACAATGATTACATGCCATAGAAATATTCAACCGGCTGTAAGCAGGATAAGAACCACCTTCAACATAACCAACAGAGCGAAACGCAATATGTGACGGCAAATCATTTTTTTCTGAGCACGCAGCCTCACAGGCATGACAAGAAATACAATTATCGGCTGTAAAGTAGAAGCCATGTTGTTTGTATCGGTTAGCATTATCCCCAATACCATCATCATTATTGATGTTTAAGCTTTTACCTCTTAGTTCATGTCCTTCTGGTACTGTTTCAATTGAGTCCCCATAACGATTTTTCTCAGGATGATTTACCAGAGGTAAAAATGCATAACTTTGTTCATTTGGGCGTTGATACTTAAACATTAATAACTCCTAGCCATAGCGTTCTTTTGTGCTGCGTCCTGCTGGTTCTCTATTCTCTCTATATGTACTGCACTTTGTTTATATGCAGGTTGGCGTGAATGCGGGTCTAGTAAGCCTAATGCAAGTCGGTTCACACACTCATGGAAATGAAATGGAACAAATACCGTATCTTTTGCTACACGTTGAGTTAACTGCACCATAACGATGGCATCACCACGACGCGAACTTAAACGTGCATAAGTACCATGTTGAATATTTAATTCTGCTGCAGCATCGGGATTCATTTCCATATATGGTGTTGGACTGAATTTATTTCCATTCGCGACTTTGCCAGTTCGGGTGCGCGTATGAAAATGCTCAACTACCCGCCCCGTATTCAACCAAAATGGATAATCCTTATCGGGACGTTCGTTATTATCAATAAAAGGTAGTGCTAATAAGTTTGCTTTGCCGGAAGCAGTTTGGAAAACACCATCTGTGTATAATCGTTGCGTGCCTTGAGGTGATTGTTCTTCATTACACGGCCATTGGATGCCACGCGACTGTTCAATTTTTTCGTATGACATACCTGAGTAATCTAACATACGCCCCTTAGATAATGTTTTTAGCTCTTCGAACACACCTTCTGCTGATTCAGGAAATATTACATTTTGGCCGCGCTCAAATTGTTTAGCCATTTGATTAAATATCCATAAATCAGTTTTTGATTCTCCATAGGGTTCACAGACATTGCGAATAATATTCACACGCCTTTCGGTGTTTGTGAAACACCCTTCTTTTTCCGCCCAAATAGCAGCAGGCAAAAAAACGTGACTATATTGATTAGTTTCAACGTCCTGATAAGCATCTTGTACAACGAGAAATTCAAGTTTCTCTAATGTCTTACGGATACGTGCAGTATTTGCCATCGAGGTCATTGGGTTGGTGGCAATTAGCCATAGGCCTTTAACCTCTCCAGTTTCGATGGCGGGTAAAATATCTGTCATGAACATGCCGCGTTCTTTAGGGAAGAATTCTGGATCTACTCCCCAAAACTCAGATATTTCTTTTCGGTCTTGTTCATTCTCTAACGAACGATATCCCGGCAAACCAGAACATGATGACCACTCACGTGTACCCATTGCGTTACACTGACCGGTAATTGATAAAGAAGCTGCGCCTGGTTTACCTAAATTGCCGGTAATTAAATGCAAATTATTAATTGCCGCGACACCATCGGAACCGTGAGTACTTTGGTTAATACCCATAGTCCAAATAGACATGGCCGCTCCTGCCTTGGCAAATACTCGTGCGACATTACGAATAGTATCTTCATCAATGCCACAGATTTTTGAAGCTGTTACAGGGTCATATTGCGCAACAAGTTCAGCAAATTCTTGGTAGCCTTGAGTATATGCTTCAATATATTCTGGCTTATGGAGTTTTTCAGCTAAAATAACATGTGCCAAAGCATTTAATAGCACCAAGTCGGTTCCAGGATTTATAGCCAAATGCATGTCTGCTTGCTGAGCAAACATAGTCACACGGGGATCAATAACAATTAATGGAAAGTTGTGTTTTTCACGTACATCCATTAAGCGCCAATAGATAATTGGATGCTGTTCGGGCAAATTAGATCCAAACGCCAATAAACATTCGGTATGTTCAAAGTCTTCGTAACATCCAGGTGGGCCATCTGAACCAAATGAGCGTTTATAACCGGAAACTGCTGACGACATACACAGTGTAGTGTTGCCATCGTAATTATTAGTACCAATCACGCCTCGGGCAAGTTTACCCAAAGTGTAAAATTCTTCCGTCATTATCTGACCAGTGGATACAATCGAAAAAGCATCGCGGCCATACTGCTGTTGGATACGTTTTATTTCATCAGCAGTTTTACTTAATGCTGTATCCCAGTTTGTTTCTTGAAATTCGTCCCATCTATTTTCACGTATTAATGGTTTATTTCCACGACCCCTGGTTTTACGAAACAATTCATGCTCATATATACCTTTAATACATAGCTTGCCACGGTTAACATCAGCATCAGCAACTCCCCTGGAAGCAACTGCTTCACCTTTTTTATCAATACCGACTTCAATCGAACAACCCGTTGAACAGTAGCCACAGGTTGCATATTTCCATTCGACCACACCTTTGTCTGCAATTTTAATTGGATTCTTATTCTTCCTTCCAAATAACATACGGCTGCCTCTAACCCGCCGGTACTTTTAAATAAACGCGTTCATCTTCCACACGTACTGGATAAATATTTGTACACCCTTCGTCGGGACCTAATGCTTGACCACTAGCCAAATCGATTTTCCAATTATGTAATGGGCAAGTCACTGATGAACCATGCACAATCCCTTGTGATAAAGGCCCTTGCTTATGAGGGCATTGATCTTTAACTGCAAATACTTCATCTTTTGCTGTTCTAAACACAGCAATATTCATAACATCTGTCTTTATTACTCTTGAACCTAATTTAGGTATATCTTTTAGAGCAACCACTTCTATCCATTCGCTTGCTTGGACTTTTTTCTTTGCCAACATATTTTTATCCTACTAATTCTAATGGCGTGAACTCATGACGTTGCTTGCCTTCAGCACGTTGTTTCCATGGGTCAATCTGTGCAAATTGCTGCGAATATTTAAAACGCTCATATAACGCTTTGCGATTTTGTTCATCTTCTAAGATTTGCTGTTTAATGTAAGCTAGGCCAACACGTTCAACCCAAGGCGCAGTACGCTCTAAATAATGCGCTTCTTCACGATAAAGTTGGGCAAATGCAGCACTGTATTCGAGCACTTCTTCTTCTGTATCTACTTTGACGAGAAAGTCAGTCACTCTGACTTTAATTCCGCCATTACCCCCGACATGTAACTCATAACCAGAATCAACACAGACGACACCAAAGTCTTTGATAGTTGCTTCAGCACAATTTCTGGGACAACCAGAAACAGCCATCTTAAATTTATGTGGCATCCAAGAACCCCATGTGAGTTGTTCTAATTTGACGCCAAGATCAGTAGAGTCCTGTGTTCCAAAGCGGCACCATGTTTTACCTGCGCATGTTTTAACAGTGCGTAATGCTTTGCCATAGGCATGGCCAGAAACAAAACCCGCCTCAGAAAGATCTCTCCACATTGACGGAAGATCCTCTTTTTTAACGCCGAACATGTCGATACGCTGGCCGCCAGTGACTTTCATTTCCGGAACGTCATACTTGTCACATGCATCAGCAATTGCACGCAAATCATTTGGTGTGCATAAACCGCCAAACATTCGTGGCACTACAGAATAAGTTCCATCTTTTTGTATATTTCCATGCGCACGCTCATTAATGAAACGTGATTGACTATCATCTACATATTCACCTGGCCATCGCGCAAGCAAATAATAATTAACTGCCGGGCGACATATATGACAACCATCGTCGGTTTTCCAATTCAAATATTCAAATACGGAGCGCATATCTTTTAATTGTTGTTCTTTAATCGCCGCAATGATTTGGTCATGACTATATTCAGTACACCCGCATATTGGTTTCACACTGGGTGCTGCGTCATAACCCTCACCCACTGTCGATGCAAGCAGTGCTTCAACCAAGGCAGTACATGAACCACAAGAAGAAGAGGCTTTGGTATGCGAGCGAACATCATCAAGTGTGAATAACTTCTTCTCACCAATCGCAGAAACAATTTCGCCTTTACATACACCGTTACAACCGCATATTTCCGCATCGTCTCCCATGGCTATGACACGACTCTCTTCTCCATGACCTGCGTCACCTAAATCATGCTGCCCAAACAGAAGATTATTTCTAAAGCCCGAAACATCGGTTTTTTCCCGCATTAATTGGAAATACCAGCTTCCATCTAGCGTGTCTCCATAAAGAACAGCACCTTTAATCGCATTATCACGAATAACTAGTTTCTTATAGACGCCTTGTGATGGATCTTGCAGAATAAGTGTTTCGTCACCTTCTTTCTCATCAAATTGCCCAGCCGAAAACAAATCAATTCCAGTGACTTTTAACTTTGTAGAAATTACTGAACCTTCATATTGTTTGGTTCCAATTTGAGCAAGGTGATTGGCACATACTTTAGCTTGATCAAATAATGGTGCTACTAAGCCGTAACATACATTACGGTGCTGAACACATTCACCGACTGCATAAATATTTGGATCGTAGGTTTGCATGGTATCAGTTACAACAATGCCACGATCGCAGTAAATATTTGCTTGTTGAGCCAGAGCAATATTGGGTTTTATACCTGCAGCCATTACAACCAAGTCTGCAGGGATACGAGTACCATCTTTAAATTTAACTTCCTGCACATGACCATCACCTAAAATGCATTCGGTATCTGCTTGCATGTAAAACTTCATGCCACGCTCTTCTAATGAAGTTTTCAACAGCAACGAAGATGCTTTATCCAGCTGACGATTCATTAGTGAACCACTTAGATGCACGACAGAAACATGCATACCTTGTTTCATAAGTCCATTTGCAGCTTCCAAGCCTAATAAACCACCACCGATAATGACTGCATTTTTATAATTTTTTGCAGTCGTCAACATATTTTCTACGTCAGCGATATCCCGAAACCCGATAACACCCTCTAAGTCAGCACCTGGGACTGGCAACATAAATGGATTAGAACCTGTGGCAATGATTAAACGATCATATGATTCTTTTACGTTACCTGCGTTGACTTGTTTGTTGATACGATCAATATTTTCAACAGTAACACCAGCACGTAAAGTTATATCGTTTTGCGCATACCATTCCTTATCATTAAGCATGATCTCATCAATCGTTTTCTCGCTTGCCAGTAAAGGAGAAAGCATAATACGATTGTAGTTACCATAAGGTTCAGAACCAAAAACAGTAATATCATAGAGTGAATCATCAATTTTAAGCAGTTCTTCGACAGTCCTTATACCTGCCATACCATTGCCTATTAATACTAATTTTTTCTTCATATATGTTTTTATTCCATCATCTTTTTCTTATGAATTAACTATATTTAATTCATCTTTAGTCATACGCGGAGCAGAAATAGCAAAATCGTAAATGTAGTCCACCACTTGAGCTGGATTAAAAACCCGCTGATCAAAAAACTTATCCGGCCCCATCATGATTCCACTGCCTGCTTCGGAAAGTTGCCAACTGCTATCATGTATACCTTCCTGCTTGACCATTGAGCTTGGAATATTGATATTCAATTCACTTGCTGCACGCGCATAGAGATCAGGGCGATACACACTTGCGGCTAACTCGGAAATTGATAAAGGACTTTCAATTTGCCCCCATCGCAACATTTGGCTAATAAACCACTGCGCATGACTCGCCCATGGGTAGTTAGCTGAATAACGATGAAAAACATTAAAGTCATGCATTGGCTCTGGTGATAAATGACGTGCATATTGAAACGTCCCGGTCATAGACATTTTCATTACATCTAACGGTGCATTAACATAGTTTTCTTGAGCAAGGATTTGTGCCGCTTGCAGTCTATTTTCAGAATCATCTAACCAAATAGATGCCTCTATTAGCGCTTTTAAAATCGCATTCAATGTATTGGGGTGTTTCTCAGCCCATTCCTGATTAACACCAAACACTTTTTCAGGGCTGTTGTTCCATAATTCATACTTAGTTATTAACGTCCTACCCACACCTTCATTCACCGCCACAGCATTCCAAGGCTCGCCCACACAGCATCCAACGATTGTCCTCGCTTCTAAGTTTTCAACTATGTATGAAGGGGGGATCACAGTCAGACGAATATCTTTGTCTGGGTCAATGCCAGCCGCTGCCATCCAGTAGCGTAATTCATAATTATGAGTAGACACTGGAAAAACAGTAGCAAATGTCATTTGCGGTCTGCCTTTAGCCTTATCTTCATCGATTACTTTTTTAAGTGCTTTAGCCGTTACAGGTTTTTCTTGCATGGCTACCGGATCAGCTTCCAGCATGCGCGCATATAATTCGTGTGAAACTGTAATACCATTACCATTTAACGCCATCGTAAACGGTGTAATAGTTGCTTTTTTTACAGTGCCGATACCGAGTGTTGTCGCAATTGGCATACTAGCCAGCATATGTGCACCATCTAAAGCACCTAGCATCACGTTGTCACGAATTCCACTCCATGAAGAGTGTTTCTTTAAAGTGACAGATAAACCGTGCTTTTCAAAATAGGATTTTTCTTTTGCGATCACCAAACTTGCGCAATCGTTTAACGGTATAAATCCTAGATCAATGTTGGTTTTTTCTAGCATGTTATTTCCCCTGCTTTGTGTTGACCCATAACCCAGCTCCGATATACCCAGCAAAGAACCAACGCCAGCAACACCCATTGAAGTTTTAATAAATTCTCTTCGCGAACTGACAAATGATTTATTTATATTAAGTTCTTTCTTTTTCATCTTAAAATTGATGAACCTTATTAGTTATAATTCAGCTTGCGATCAAATAATAAACGTAAGCATCGTTTACTAAATCATGCGCAAAAAAAAACGACGCACATCGCTCATTTTCCAATGAACAATCTGACGTCGTTGTCTTAACCGTATTTCTGAGCTTCACTTCATTGCGAATTCTCAGTGCAATAATCTATTTTACATATATTATCTTACACAAAGTGTGCCAGCGGCATTATTTCAAGTAATATAATGATACCACGCAAGTTTTATACAAAGTCATGCTAAATTTAATAGTGGTCCGCCCTATCAGCGTGCAAATACCTAGCATGGATGCACCACATTAGATCATGAATTGATAATTTTACTAATGGATATTAAATTACGCGCTGCAGCCCCAATAGTGATTTTTTGATCCATAGCAATTTTCCTTAATGCTTGATAAGCACTTTCTTCAGTCATATGGTGTTGCTTTTGAAGTAAGCCTTTTGCGATATCAATATCTTTTCTATCTGCAAGCTTGGATTTAGCTTCATCTAATTCATTTCTTAAAGCTTGGTATTCTTCGAATCTAGCGATTGCAACTTCAATAACAGGCTTAATCCTGGATTTACTTAAACCATCTACAACATATGCACTAATCCCAGCTTTAATAGCTTTATCCATCGTGTTCTTATTACTATCATCCGTGAACAAAACTATTGGACGCGGCTCATCTTTGGATGCTAAATGCACATCCTCTAAAGTGTCTCTATCAGGTGAATCAATATCAACAACAATCACATCAGGCTTAATCTGCTCAATTTGAGTAGCTAAGTCAGTTGTTGAATCAAGCCTTTGAACAACTTGATATCCATTATCTAATAAATATTCTTCAACAATTGCAGACCTAACAGGGTCATTGTCGACTAACATTACAGATAAATATTTATTCAAGCCACAGTTCTCCAATTGCTATACAACATTATTTGCTAACTACTTTGCATGATGCTGAAAAATGAAAAAATACATTTACTTTTTCTGACGCTCTAAAAATCCATTGCAATTTCTACACCAAATTTAATTAATTTCATCAATGATCATGAAATCTATGCACCGATGCAGAACAAAATCGACATTTACCTTTGATATTACGCTTCATCATTGTGCTTAAAGTTTTAGAAATAGTTGTCGATAAACTATGCGCCTAAATGATTTTATACTTCTTTGTCAGTTACTTAGAAGAATTCATAACATGTTGGCATTATCTTTGCTCTAGCGGAATTAGTAGAATTTAACTTTGCTGATCAAAGACGCTCAGCTAATAGACGAAGAAGTCACAGCTAATGAAATATTTGGCTGTGGCTTTTTTTATGCGCGTAAAAAAATTTTTAATCGGCAACCTTATTTAAAAACCTAGGGAGATAAATAGTCATGAAGTTATTAAACATTGCGTTATCAAGTTGCTTACTACTTGGCATGCAATCTAGTTATACATTTGCTGACGGTCAAGTAGATGAATTTACTAAAGCATTAACTGGGGGAAAGTTGAAAGCTAATGTACGTTATCGTTACGAAGGTGTTGATGATGACGCGCTTGTAATGGGCGAAAATCGTGATAAGGCTAAAGCATCAACAATTCGCACTCGCCTAGGTTATCAAACAGGAGACTTTCATGGTTTCTCGATATTTGCAGAAATGGAGGACATTCGTGAAGTAGGCAGTAAAAAATATAATGACGGCCCCGGCCCATTAGACGAAGAAGATCTGGAATACGACACTGTTGCTGATCCTGAAGAAACTGAACTAAACCAAGCATATATCCAATTTAGTAATGCTTATGAAGATACTAGTTTTTTAATTCGCTATGGCCGGCAACGTCAAAAATGGGATAACGATAGATTTATAGGCAATGTTGGTTGGAGACAAAACGAGCAAACCTATGACGCAACTCTTGTGACAGTAGAGTCTAAAAAGTATGGCTTACGAGGTATGTATTCACACCAGACAAATGTTAATCGCATTTTTGGTGATCAAGCAGGCACAGCAGGCGATTTCAATGTCACTAATAACAACTTTAACATCAACTATTCAGGCTTAAAGTACTTGGATGCAACAGGCTACTACTATCTCTGGGAAGGGGATGAAGAAGTTAATCTGTTATTTGGCGAAGATGATTCGCGCAAAACCGCGGGTATTCGTTTAAAAGGTAAATTCCCTGTGTCTGAATCTATCACATTGCTAGGCACAGGCGAATATGCATCTCAAGATGATTACAAAGAAGCAGATGACTTCAGTTCTTTAAACTACACATTACTTGAAGGTGGCGTGAGTTTTAAAACGGGTGCTGCAAACCTTGCACCAATCACAGTTAAAGTAGGCATGGAAACGCTTGAAGGCGATGTTGACGATGGTGAAAGTTTTATCACACCTTTTGCTACTTTACATGCTTTCCAAGGTTGGGCTGATGTGTTCTTAGGCTCCGGAATATCAGGTGTTTATGGTGCAGCAGGAACTGCTGGAATCGAAGACACCTACGTTTCAGTTGGAACTAAGTTCTATGGTGTCAAATTACTTGCAGTTTACCACGAATACGAGCCAGAAGATGATCAGTTAATTGATGATTATGGTGATGAGCTTAATCTACTTGCTGTGAAGAAATTCGGCAAGCATTACTCATTAGGTGCTAAATACGCAGACTTCAATGGCGACGATGACTTCCGCGAAGATAAAAAAGTCTTCTGGCTTTGGGGTGGTATTAACTTTTAGTTAATACATATTACTTAATTATTTGCGTACGCATGTCAGCAACCAGCCACATAGTCATGGAATCTAATTCAGCTAATGTTTCTATGATAAGAGAATTACCATTAGTGATAATTGGTAATGGTCCGGTTGGCATGCGTACTGCTAAAGAAATTATTAAAAAGTCACCTAATACTTCCATCATTATCTATGGAGATGAACAACAAGAACCCTATAACCGCATTAAACTATCTTCATGGTTAGCAGGTGATGTCGATTGGGAATCATTATTACAACCATTAGACATACCATCTGATTGTAATATAGAACAGCGCTTTGGTTTCAAAGTGACTAATATCGATATTGATAAAAAATGTATTTATGACAATTCAGACAGAAAACAGCCTTATTCAAAATTAATATTAGCAACAGGATCTTATCCTTTTGAACCCAATATTCCTGGCATTCATCAACATGGCGTATATACATTTCGCAACTTTAAAGATGCCAATAGTTTAATCGCAAGACGTGCACGCTCTCATCATACTGTGGTCCTCGGCGGAGGATTACTTGGTATTGAATCAGCACGTGCGATGCAAAAACAAAATACAAAAGTCACGCTGATAGAACATGCGGATCGTCTGTTAAGCAATCAACTTGATATCGATGCAGCCAATATACTAGAAAAAGAAATTACATCTTTAGGTATTGAATTAATTACGCAAGATAGCGTCACCGAGATATTTGGTGATAATGATGAGCGTGTAACGGGATTATCGTTACGTTCAGGAAAACATATTGATTGTGACACAATCATTTTATCTACTGGAATTAGACCAAATATTGAATTAGCAAAACGGTCTAAGCTGGCTTATAACAGAGGCATTACTGTCAATGATTCAATGCAAACCTCGCAAGCAGACATATATGCAGTTGGAGAATGTGCAGAACACCGCAATGAAATCTATGGCTTAGTTGCACCTGGTTTAGAGCAAGCGAGTGTCGCTGCTGCCAATATTGCAAATATCAAACATTTATATTCAGGTTCTGTTGCTGCTTCTCGATTAAAGGTAATCGATACTCAAGTATTTAGTATGGGGCCAATGGGTAACAGCGAAATTCAACATTATGGCAAGCATTATGTTTATAAAGATGAAAGCAAAGGTATATACCGCAAGATTCTAGTACATCGCTACCGCCTAGTTGGAGCTATTGGTATCGGTCAATGGGATGAAACAGTACGATTACAAACAACTATTGGAAATGCTGCGAAATTTTATCCATGGCAAGTTATAAGATTTTTACGCACTGGAAATATTTGGCCAGAAGATATTGGTAATACTGTAAGTGCCTGGCCGGCAAGAGCTGTTGTTTGTCAATGTATGAGCGTCACACGCGGAAGTATTAGCGATTGTATCCACCAAGGCGCAAATAGCGTGCAAATGGTTTCTGATTCAACAGGCGCAAGCACTGTATGTGGTTCATGCAAGCCCTTAGTTCAAGAGCTAATAGGCTCAAACATAAACAAAGAACCGGCCTCAATGTATAGAACATTAACAAGTTTTTCTATAGTGACATTAATTTTGTCATTACTTTTTTATATTGCGCCAAATTTACCTTACGCAACGACAGTACAGAACGGCTGGCATTGGGACGTACTTTGGCGAAATGATTTATTTAAACAGATATCGGGTTTTTCCGTCTTAGGACTATTCAGTATTGGATTATTAATATCTTTACGCAAACGAATAAGAAAGCTAGACAAATTAGGTAAGTTTGATTACTGGCGTTTAGCTCATATATGCCTGGGAGTATTAGTTGTTGTCACATTAGTTGCACATACCGGATTCCGGCTAGGTAATGGCCTTAATTTTGTTCTTATGCTTGGCTTTTCAATGATGTTGATCGCCGGTGCTATTTCATCTGGTGTAATCAGCTTAGAACATAAATTAAGTAATGCTATAGCAACCCGCGCACGTCATTTATCTGTGTATATACATATTCTTTTATTTTGGCCAATCCCAGTATTACTAGCTTGGCATATTTTAAAAGGTTACTGGTATTAGTGTTAATTTATGAACAAAAAAAACAATCTCCAGTTCTGGGTATCGTGGCTGATAGCCAGTGTAGCCATTGCGTTATTTTTTACTTACCTTCTAATGTCTGAGGGAGTAACTAAAACGTTATTTATGCCTGGAGACTTGAGTCCAGGCCATCACCAGTTGGTTGATGCTTGCGATACATGTCATACCAGTGCTTTTGGTGGTGACGAAATATTACAAGATGCCTGTATTAGTTGTCATGGTGATGACCGAGTTAAGCCTAATGACTCACACCCAAGGTCGAAATTCAAGGACCCTCGTAACGCAGATACTTTAGAAAAAATTAATGCTACTCACTGCGTTAGCTGTCACGTTGAGCATAAACCAGAAATAACTTTAAAAGATGGCCTGACTCAACCAAGAGATGTCTGTTTTCATTGTCATGCAGAAATTGCCCAGGAAAGACCTTCACATGAAGGAATGTCATTTATGACGTGCAAAGATTCCGGATGTCATAACTTCCATAACAACCGCGCACTATATACAGATTTTCTTGTTAAACATATGGATGACCCCTTCCATAAAAATAATGCAACGCTTCCTGCGAAAGAGTTTTTCGATGTTTTGGATGAAATCCTTGAATACCCTCGCGATAAATATCCAGTACAAGCACTCAGCATAGAAGAAATAGATGCACCAAAAGATAAACATTACGATGAAGCTATCATCCACGACTGGAGTACCACTGCTCATGCTGCATCAGGAGTAAACTGTTCTGCGTGTCATATTAGTATTACTGAAAAAACTCAAGTAGCTGTTTGGAATGATTCTCCTAACATGGATAGTTGCAATCAATGCCATAACCATGAAGTGAATCGATTTAAATTAGGTAAACATGGCATGCGCTTACAAGCTGGATTATCAGCTATGACACCAGCACAAGCATTATTACCTATGCATAGTGATGCATCACATAAAGAACTGACTTGCAATAGTTGTCATGGCGCACATAACTATGATGTCAGTTATGCAGCTGTAGATGGCTGTCTTCAATGTCACGCCGACGATCATTCATTAGCTTATAAAGATTCAAAACATTATGCTCTCTGGATACAAGAGCAAACAAGTAATGATAACAAGCATGAAAACCAAGGTGTCTCATGTGCAAGTTGTCATATGCCCCGCATCGACTATGACGTGAGCGAATGGACTACTAGAAAATTAGTCGACCATAACCAAAGCGCAAATTTGTCTCCAAATAGCAAAATGATCCGATCTTCATGCTTACATTGTCATGGGCTTGGTTTTGCTATTGATTCGTTAGCAGATGAAGATTTAATTAAAAATAATTTTAATGGTTTAAGTAAAGTCAAAGTAGAAAGCATTGATTTAGCAAGAAAAGATTTAGAAAGATATTTACAAGAGAAACAGGATGCCGAATAAACTTTGTAGCATTTGTGTATTGATTTTCACTCAAGCTACTAACTTTAGTATCAACCATAATATAGGAGTCATACAGCAATGAAAGAAGAGAAAAAAATGAACCTGGCTATTGTCACAATAGCCACATGTCTAAGCATTGGTGCTGGTATCGCTATCGCCAAAGATGCAGGCACCACCCCATCAATTACCCCAAAAGCGATGGCAGATGCATTACATTTGGTAATGGATTCAGATCGTGCAGTATACACAAAAAGAATTGTTAATCGCTTGGTTAAAAAAGAAAAAGTCATTAAGGCAAGTGAGCATTTCGAAGATGACAAAGCCTTAGTATTACCTGCACAGATGTTTAGATTTGGCGCTGAAATGGTAGCTAAACGTGCTGAAGAAAAACCCGATGTTAATTTTAGTTACTCATTACAGTCACTTTGGCCAATCAATAAACAAAACGCTCCTAAAACGGATGTAGAGAAAGAAGGATTAAAATTTGTTGCCGAAAACAAAGGCCAAAACTACTACGCAACTGAAGAACTTGGCGGTACTGAATATTTTACTGCAGTGTATGCTGATACTGCTGTTGCGCCCGTATGTGTAAGTTGTCATAACGACCATAAAGACACACCTAAACGTGACTTTAAAATGGGTGACGTGATGGGAGGAGTAGTAATACGTATTCCTATTAGTGGTTAGTTAATGATTACTAAGTCAACACTAATTTTCATATGTATCCTCTTCGGCAGTACACAAGCATTGTCTGAAGAGGATACGTATGTTCATTTTGAGCAAGCTAATTTAGTCCAAGGAAGAGTCATATGGATAGATAGCTGTGAAGGCTGTCATGCTTATGGCATCGCCGAATCTCCTAACCCATTAAAAGCAAAAGATTGGCAAGACAGAGTAGTGAAACCTATTGATATTTTATATGATCACGCCATAAATGGTTTCTTTGGGCCTGAAGATACAATGATGCCTCCTAGAGGAGGTAACGATAGCCTTAGTGATAATGAAGTAAAACTAGCTGTGGATTATATGAAAGCACTTGCAGAATATTATATAAATAAAGAGGACAATTAAATGACCCCAGAGCAGAAAGAACTCGTTCAACAATCTTGGGCAAAAGTAATGCCAATTAAAGAGACCGCAGCAGATCTCTTTTACAATCGATTATTTGAACAATACCCAGAAGTAAAAACGTACTTCAAAGGAGACATGAAAGAACAAGGCAAAAAACTAATGATGATGATCAATACCGCAGTTGCTGGCTTAGATAATATTGAAGCATTAATTGAACCAGTCAAGGCATTAGGTAAAAAGCATGTTGATTATGGAGTTAAAGCAGAAGATTACGATAAAGTAGGTGCATCATTACTATGGACATTAGAACAAGGCCTTAAAGATGATTTCACTCCAGAAGTGAAAGATGCTTGGGCAGTAACCTACACAACACTTGCTGGCGTGATGATTGAGGGGTCGGACTACTGAGTAATTGTTATCTAAAGCACCTCATTTACAAGAAGAGATAATTACTTATTTATATATCGCAATACAGAAATTATCTCTTCCGGAGTAGCTCTATTTTTATAATCTGCATCCAAAAATGCATATTCAACAACACCATTTTTACCGACGACATAAGTGACTGCTAGAGGCAGCCTATTTTCATCATCTCCATTATGAGCATTTAGCTTAGAAGATAAGTCATAATGATCAACAACATAATCAGGTACGGTATAAGCTAATCTATATCTATCTGCAACATGATTATTAACATCACTCAATACCTGAAACTGCAGCATATGACGCTCTTTAGTAGTCATTGTTTTATCCGGCAATTCAGGCGAGATTGCAATAACTTGCCCTCCCGCTTCAGCAATTTCTGCAAGTTTACGTTGGATATGTTGCAACTGTAAGTTGCAATATGGGCACCAACCACCACGATACCAGACCAGTACCACTGGCCCTTTTTCTAACTCATCATATAAAGAGACTTCTTTCCCTACCGCGTTAATCAATTTAAACTCGGGTGCATAGTCGCCAACATTAATGGCTTTATCCAGAATTCCTGACAGGCTGACTTCTTCGATACCTCGATTAAAGTCTGTTTGTACATCTTGTGGTGCTGTATTAATGTATTCTTTGACGAATCTATCCAAGTCCTCTGCAAGGTTAGAGGCAATTGCAGCACTTGAGAAAAATATTACTACTGCTGCGGTAAGTATTCTAAGCATAATGACAAACCATATTTAAAGTAAGTAAATAATGTATATAGCTGCACCATGATTACTCACTTATTCTAATTTGTCTAGCAAACAATATCTTAACTACTCAGCGTTCTTTTATATAGACAGTACGCCCAGTATTTTTATAGTCAGTATCAAAACCCTTAAGTGTTTCTGAGTGTCCAATGAAGAGATAACCACCAATGTTTTGCACTTTGGAGAAATGTGAAAATAATTTTTTTTGTGTTACCTGATCAAAATAGATGACTACATTCCTACAGAAGATAACATCAAAAGTCCCTTGCATAGGCCAGGGATAATTCATCAAGTTGAGTTGCTTGAATTTAATTAACTCTCTTACTTGCGGCAAGACTTGTGCATATTCAACGCCATCAATAATACCTTTCTTAAACCAGTTTATACTGATCTCTGGATCATCCAGAGTATCTAATCCTTGCGCCTTATATAAACCTTGTGATGCAGTCTCAAGTACTTTAGAGTCAAGATCTGTCGCTAAAATCTTGCAATCCCATCCAGCAGCAATATTGGGAAATTTTTTCAATATTGCAATGGCAATGGAATAAGGCTCTTCACCTGTGGAACACCCAGCAGACCAAATACGAATTTTACGTGAAGGCTTTTTTAGTAACGCTGGCATAACATCATCGACCAAGCGATCAAAGTGATGCGACTCTCTAAAAAATGAAGTTAGATTAGTGGTGATGGCATTTGCAAAATGAGTCATTTCATTTTTATCGCCAGCACGCACAATATCGCAATATTCACCAAAACTGTTTAATTTTAATGCTTTTAGTCGTCTTGAAAATCGCGAATAAGCAAGCTTACGCTTTTCCTCATTAAGAATGATACCAGTGTTTTGATATACTAACGAGCATATATCTTTATATTCTGAATCTGTCAGCACGTAATTTTTTCTCATAGCAGTAAAGTTTTATTGTGATGCTGAACGTAAATTTGAAAGTGAATTAGTTGAATTTTCACGACATAACTTAACGAGTAGTTCAGGAATCTTATCCAAAGAAACAACTTTATCTATACATCCTAACTTAACAGCAGCACCTGGCATCCCCCACACCACACTAGATTGCTCATCTTGAGCGATGGTAATACCGCCCATATCTTTTATAGTCTTCATTGATGCGGAACCGTCATCGCCCATACCAGTGAGCATAACGCTAATCACTTTCTTACCAACAACTTTGGCAACTGACTTAAACAACACTTCCACGGAAGGGCGGTGTCTGTTGACTTTCTCACCCTCAAAAACTTTACACATTAGATTATATTTATATTTAACCACTTCCATTTGCTTTCCACCTGGCGCAATATAAACATGTCCTGCTTTTATCTCATCTCCATCCTGAGCCTCAATAACGCTTACCGCGCAATGACGATCTAGCCTTTCCGCAAAAGCTTTACTAAATTTTGAAGGGATATGCTGAGTAATAACAATAGGCGGAAAATCAACAGGTATATGTTGTATTAGCTGGGCAAGCGCTTCAGTACCTCCTGTTGACGAGCCAATTGCAACTAAGCGAATATTAGTATTTGCATTTAACAGCTCTGGTGCTTTAATTTCACAAGCCGGCATGCCATCAGCCATTACTTGGTGAGAATTTTTATCACTTATTTGTAAATGCTTTGTAACATCTGCATGACTTGCAGCCTTGACTTTATTAATAAGGTTTGAGGCATAAATACTTAGCGAATCATCATGATTACTTACAGGCTTAGGCATAAAGTCTACTGCACCTATTTGTAAACAGCGCATTACACATTCCGCACCTTTTTGTGTATGCGAAGAAATCATCACTACAGGCATTGGATGCAAACGCATTAATTTATCAAGAAATGTAATGCCATCCATTTTTGGCATTTCAATATCTAAAGTAATTACATCAGGATTATGTAACTTTATTTTACTACGCGCTTCAATAGGATCATTTGCAGTATCTATAACTTCAATATGCGGATCTGCATTAAGCATATCTGATAACAGACACCTTATTAATGCTGAATCATCAACAACCAGTACTTTAATTTTATCCATTTTTATTCTTCTTAATATAAGTTAAAATAGATCAATTTCACCTGCCACAGGTGTTGACTCAACTTGATTTTGCAATTTGCGTTCTTGCAATTGGATATCAGCAATATTGGCAGATACTAATCTTTTCATCATGACCTTACCCGTCATAGGACAATAATTAATTTTTCTTGGGAAGTCCCCACCCAAGTCCTCCGAGGTAATCTTGTAGCCTTCTACACGCATAAAGTCATAAATAAATTTAATATTTTTTACTCCTACATCACCGCTGCCAACTAATACATTACCTGCACCGAATAGTTTAATTTCAAGATTTCTACGACTACCCCCATGTTTATAGATATCATTAATTAAGTGTTCCATAGCATATGTTCCATAACGGGTATCCATATCTTGCTCTGGATGTGAAGTATGTGGACACTTAACCGGAATCATAAAATGATTCATACCACCGATCTTCATACGCTTATCTCTGACACAAGCAGAAATACACGAACCCAAAACAGTGGTAATTATTTCTTGTTGATCTGTGATGTAATAATCTCCAGGCGATATCTTTACAACATTAGCCTTAAGAGAGTTATCAAAGAATTTTTTATAATGCTCAAAGCCACGGATTGCTGTTTGTGACTGAGCAGCAGTGAGACTCATAATTAATTTGCCTCACTTTGGTAATTAGCAGAGTCGGAAGAACTATATTCTTGCAGATATTTTTGATAAATATTACGTTCTTTATCCATTTTAAACTGCTCTACTATCATAGTATTTATCTGATCCCAACTATATTTCATAGTATTATTGGCATCATCTGTTTCAATCAAATAACTTAAACCATCAGCTACATGTTCTATTCTTTGTCTTTTAGCATCTACAAACTGCATACTTGAGACACACTCAAACATTTCACTAATAAGTGTTTGTACTTTATCTAAAAGCTCTTGACGATTGATTTGATTATCATCTGCGACATGTTCACGTATGTCATATAGCTTTAATAATGACTCTGAGAATTGACTAGACAACACTTCAGCTGGTGTTGCCATATCCTCTAGCACACCATGTAATTGCATTTGAAATAGACGAATGTAATTTCTTGTATGCGATAAATTTGATGACTCAGTCATGTTGCAGATAACCCAAGCTGACTCATTGCATCTTTTACGACTTCAGACATATTAACGTGAGTTACTTGGTTAACATCTGCACAAAATGAACAAATAAATTGAATGCCGGCAGTATCTATAATATTAACTTCACTAGAATCCAATTCTATTTTCATATCATTTGCTTTGGCTTGAATCGCTTTGCTTAGCAACTCATCACAACTTGATATGGTTACTGATTGTGGTAATTTAAATTCGTACATTTTTACTCCCAGCCATTTAGTTGCGCTACCATTTTCTAATTATTAATATTTTATTCGCTAGGACTACCATCTACTGCTGATGTTATTTCATTAAAATCAACAAGATGATCAATCTCTAATAAAATCACCATTTTCTCATCAACTGACGCAAGTCCTTTTAAAAATTCAGTACTAACTTTGGCGCCAAACTCTGGTGGCTCTTGTACATTTTTATGTTCAAATCGGTAAACTTCAGAAACACCATCAACAACGATACCAATAGTTCTTTCTTTACCTTCATTAACCATTCTTACAACAATAACCACTGTTGTAGAATTAAATTCAACGCTTTCTAGCGAGAATCTCTTACGTAAATCAATAACCGGTACAATTTCACCGCGTAAATTTATAACACCAAGAATGTATTCTGGAGTGTTAGGAATCGTAGTAACTTTCTGTAAACCTTGAATTCCCTGGACACGTAAAATTTCAACACCATACTCTTCGCCAGCTAGCTTAAATGTAAGATACTGATCAGAATCATCCTCAGAGTATTGTTCGTCGGTTGGGTTAACTTCAGCCGCTGATTGCATGTTATTTACTCCTTAAAATTACTTTAATCTCATATATTAAGCGGCATGTTTCTCATTGCCAGAAACCGATGCCTCATCCGATAAGCAACCGTGGAGCAAGCCTGGGATATCTAATATCAATGCAACCGTTCCATCTCCTAGGATTGTTGCGCCAGACACTCCATCAATTTGCTTGAAATTATCTTCCAAGTTTTTAATCACCACCTGCTGTTGATCCAGTAGTTCATCAACAAATAAGCCAACGCGTCGACCATCTGCTTCCACCACCACTAATAGCCCCTCACGATTTGTCGAGCGATCGTGAGTACCTTGAAGAATTTCTTTCAGCCAAATGATATGGATATATTCACCGCGCATTTGATAAACGTCTGCACGTCCTGCAATGTCATTAATATCATTTTCTTTGAGCAACACAGTTTCAACAATAGAAAGCAATGACATTATGTATGTCTCATCACCTACCCTCACTAGCTGACCATCCAGAATAGCTAGCGTTAATGGCAAGCGAATAGTAAATGAAGTGCCTACACCAATCTCTGAATGCACTTCAACACGGCCACCCAAGTCCTTAATATTCCTTCTTACAACATCCATCCCAACACCTCGCCCGGACAAGTCACTGACTTGGTCGACAGTCGAGAATCCAGGGTGGAAAATTAAATTATGGATGCGGTCATCAGATAATTGATCATCTGCACTGATAATTCCTTTTTCAATAGCTTTTTGAACAAGCTTTTCTTTATTAATACCGGCCCCATCGTCAATAACACGAATGACAATATTACCGCCCTCTTGAGTTGCACTAAGTGTCAATTTACCTACTTCCGGTTTGCCATTCTCGATGCGCATGCCTGCTTCTTCAATTCCATGATCAAGAGAATTTCTAACCAAATGCACTAGTGGATCACCAATTTTTTCAAGAACAGTTTTATCCACCTCAGTCTGTTCACCTACCACTTCCAAATCAACTTTCTTACCTAATTTGCCACAAATATCATGCACCAAACGCGGGAAACGATTAAATGCAAAACTAATAGGTAACATACGTATATCCATAACACTTTCTTGCAACTCACGGGTATAACGTTCTAATTGAGTTAAACCATCACCTAGATCTTTTAAGTCCTCACTTTTAATTTCGGTACCAAAGCGTTTAAGCATTGACTGAGTAATGACCAGCTCGCCAACTAAGTTTAATAATGAATCGACTTTTTCAATGCTTACTCGGATTGAAGTAGATTCTTTAGGAGCTGCCTTAACTGCTTTAGCTGGTTGTACTTTTTCATCTTTTACAGTTTTAGATGAGCTTTTTTCATTTTTTACAGTTGCTTTAGATGCCGCTTCTTTTTCTGCAACTGGAGTTGCATTTTGTGCAATCTCTGATGGCTCTTTAACTTTTACTTCATCCTGGGCTGATGAATCATCTTTAATAGCCTTAATATCTTCCGCTGACACCCATTCTAATTCTTCTTCCACAGATAGGTCGCAATCTTCCAGCACCCAATCAAATACATCATATATTTGCTCTTCAGAAACATCACCAACTAATGTCAACTTCCAATTGATGTAGCACTTTTCAGGAACCAAGGCATCGAGTTGAGGAATTTCACTAGAATCAGCAGTAACTGCTAATTCACCTAATTTTCTTAACTCTTTAAAAATTCGTAGAGGGTCGTTACCTTTTTGCAACATATCCATATGTGGTACAAATTCTATTACCCAGCGTGTGTCACCCTGTTGCAGCTTTTCTGCACCCTCAACATTATTAACTTCAAGTAATTCAATGCCATTTGAGGCTTCGTCTTCAGTGGCAACATTCTCACTTACTTGCTTTGGCTCCGGTGCAGGTGTGGTTACTGCAACCGAATCAGACTCAAGCATAGTGGTAATTTCTTTTTCTAGTTCTTCATTCTGTGATGCATCTACTTGTCCAGTCGATTGAATTTCATCCATCATGGCACGCAAACGATCAACAGTACGCAACAATAGCTGCACTGCATCCGGAGTTACATCGCGATCGCCAGAACGCATTTCATCTAATAATGTTTCAACACCATGGGTAAATTCAGATACATCCATAAATCCAAATGTTCCTGCACCACCTTTAATCGAATGGGCAGCACGGAAAATATCATTCATGATTTCAGGATCTGCTTCACCAGCCTCAAGCCCAAGTAAACCAGTTTCCATGGTATCTAGACCTTCCAGGCTTTCTTCCAGGAAGATTTCTGTAATTTCATCTAATTCAAATTCAGACACTTAAATACTCTCCAATATATTTAAAGTACTTTATCTAAAGACGCTAGCAGTTGTTTGGGTTCAAACGGCTTAACTATCCAGCCCGTAGCCCCTGCTTTTTTACCGCGCTGCTTCATATCTGGGCTTGATTCAGTTGTTAAAAAAAGTATTGGCAAATAACGATAGCTATCCAAGCCACGAAGTTTTTCAACTAACCCTATGCCATCAAGCTTTGGCATGTATAGGTCTGTAATAACTAAATCAACATTATTTTCCTGTTGAGCTAATTGGTATGCATCTTCACCATCTTCAGCGGAAATCACTTGATGGCCTTTAGACATTAATGTCACTGATACCATCTTGCGCATTGATGGTGAGTCATCAACTGCCATTATCCTTGCCATTTAGAATTCTCCATATTTTTGTAGCTATACGACTGTTTAAAACTGTTCCCAATCTTGATCATCTACACTATCACCTACTGCTTTAGGCATTTGGAAATCCTCAAAATCATCTGCAGAACTATGGTTATCATTTTCAGACCATGGTCTGTCTGCGGAACGCCTTTCTATGAATGAATCACCAGATTGCCCATTACTATCTGAAACAACAAAGAATTCGACTAACTGATTCAGTTCATTACTTTGCTCATTCATGGATTCTGCAGAGGCTGAAATTTCTTCTACTAAGGCCGCATTCTGCTGAGTTGTACCATCCATTTCTAAAATGGCACGATTAGCTTGTTCAATACCTTGCGATTGCTCTTGGCTGGCCACTGTAATATCTGCGATGATATCGTCAACTTCCTTAATACTGTTGGTGATCTCATTGAGCGTCTCACCAGACTGATTGACCAGTTTTGCACCTTCTTTGACTTTAACTACGCTGTCCTCAATCAGGTCTTTAATTTCTTTAGCAGCAGTTGCACTTCGACCAGCTAGATTACGTACTTCGCTTGCTACCACAGCGAATCCACGACCCTGTTCGCCAGCACGCGCAGCTTCAACTGCTGCATTTAGCGCTAAAAGATTAGTCTGGAAAGCGATTTCATCAATCACACTAATAATGTCGGCAATTTTATTACTGGCACTATTAATCTTATCCATTGCAGCAACAGCTTTACTAACAACTTCACCACCTGTTTCAGCCTGTTGACGAGAGTTATTTGCCAGGACTTTTGCTTGCTTAGAATTTTCTGCATTATTTTGTACGGTGCTTGTCATTTCAGTCATACTTGCAGAGGTCTCTTCTAGGCTGCTTGCTTGCGCCTCTGTGCGACTACTTAGATTTAAATTGCCTTGTGAGATTTCACTCGCTGCTGAATTAACCAAGCCGCTAGATTCTTTGATCTTACTTACAATGTCGGTTAATTTATCAATAGTGTCATTAGCATCTGTCTTCAGTTTATCAAATGCACCCTGATACTCTTCTTCTATTTTTTGTGTCAAATCGCCTTGTGATAATGCACTTAATACGCGTATTGTGTCATTAATCACACGCTCTGAAACATCAACTAAATCATTAATACCTTGACTTAGGAATTTATAAAATCCTTCCTTGCCCTGCATATCTATACGATTAGTTAAGTCACCTTTAAGCGCCAGATTAACTAACTCTTCCACTTCTGACTCAATCTTAAGTTCTTGTGTTCTGTCACTCCACTCAATAACCATACCAATTTGTTCATTGTTGTCATCCTTCACAGGTCCAGAAGTAACTTCAAATGTATGCCCACCCACTGTTACAGTCGATGTTGATATGGAATTAAAATCTTTAACTAACGGACCTTGGCTTCCAGAATATTGCATGAAATCTGAAATACATTGTCCAACAATAGATTTTGCAGAAAACCCACTTATATCACGTGCGATATTAGCTTCAGCGTTAGAGAACATTTGTATACCTGCTTCATTCAAATACACAATATTATTCTCTGAATTAGTAACCATCACACTCGAAGTTACTCGATCAAGCGCCTGCTTAATACGACCATTTTCTCTTGCTACTCTTTGATCTCTTTCAATGGATTCTTTAAGTCCTGATTGCATAGCAGACAAACCAGAGAAAATAGTAGAGATTTCAGTATTACCAGACACAACAATCTCGTTATCGTACTGGCCATTTTGAATGTTCTTAAATAGACTTGTGACTTTGTTGAAGTTCTTCGAAATATCACTAATTACAACATAGCTTAACAACACCGCTATAATAAATAAGCTAGCTGCAATTGCGCACGCAATATATAAACCAGTTTGGGATGAGGCGATATTATCATCAATATTGCTGCGTATCCTTGCTATAGCATCGGCATAAAACTCAAAGCCAATATCAATAGACTCTGTACCTTGTGCAAAATACTCCTGACCATTTGCATTCATTAACACCATGACATCACTCATGAGTGTATCAATTTTATTAAGATAATTTCCTGCGCTAATATCAAATGTCTCTAAACGCTCTTCAAACAGCGACTTGACTGATTCATCTTTTAAAAATACCGCCTCCAATGTTTCATTGAATGAATCAATTGCACTTGTTACACCCATCTGGTAAGCAAGGACAGTGGAATTTTCACCATCTTCTAAATATTGACGCGTGGCAATAGAACTTACTATACCTCTAATTTTTCCCAGTTCTTCTAACACACTGGGAAGATCCACTGTAGTTAATTGAACTAAATAAGTTGTTGTCGGATTAACATCTGTTTTCAAGCCAGACTCATAGGCGACCTGATTTAGATATTTTTGTACATTTTTTATTAATGCAGAATGACGATCGAAATTCTCTCTTTTTCTAATATTTAGGTTATTAGCTTTT
This sequence comes from Gammaproteobacteria bacterium, assembly GCA_028281205.1. GTDB lineage: Bacteria > Pseudomonadota > Gammaproteobacteria > UBA4575 > UBA4575 > UBA1858. Next base: position 304 of record JANQKJ010000272.1, on the reverse strand, counting down.
AATGATGACCATTCCTGCTTGATTTCATCTAAAGTTTCACCAGTTTGAAAAACGTGTGTCCAATTACCATGAAAATCAAATAATTCTTGCATGGCTTGATCTATTTCTTGAGAGGCTGTTGACTTCTTATCTTTAACGGATTCATCACCACTAAGGAAAGAAGCTGTTAATCCGCGATGTGTTGCAAATTTCTTTAATAAAGGACGTAATTTAGCTTGATAGTCTAAGCCAGTTAACTCAAGTTTTTTGCTATCTATTACTGCGAGGCTATCACTCACATATAAATAACTCAGATATAAAATTG
>JANQKJ010000252.1 GCA_028281205.1 Gammaproteobacteria bacterium | reverse complement strand
CAGTATCAGGGCCGCTGGGTAGTTCTTTATTTTTACCCTAAAAATGATACGCCAGGTTGCACAAAGGAAGCTTGCGAGTTTCGTGATGACTACAAAACACTACAGGCAAAAAATACCCAAGTCCTTGGCGTCAGTATTGATGACACACAAAGCCATGCAGAATTTGCAAACAAGTATCAATTACCCTTTCCACTTTTAGCAGATACGGACGGAAATGTAGCCAAGCAATACCAGGCATTATTAAACTTAGGTATTTTTAAACTCGCTAAAAGACACACATTCATCATTGATCCAGATGGAATTATTCAAATGATCTACAGAAAAGTAGATGCAAATTCTCATAGCGACCAAATCTTAAACGATTTAAAAAAACTAGAATCATAAAAAATGGTGTACTATACAGCTAAATAAATTCAGGAATTATTATTTAGAGACCTTTTACTTTTTGATTTAGCGGTATAGGTGTCCTCTTCTTATTCTAAGAAGTAGGGTGAAACAGGGAATCTGGTGTAAAACCAGAGCTGCCCCCGCAACGGTAATCAACTTAAAAAATAGACAACACGCCACTGTGTTAACCCATGGGAAGGCGTCTATTTTGAGTCAAAAGTACTCATGAAAACAGGAATGTAGCTAAACGTAAATAAATCAGCGTTTAAAAACATCTAGTTTTCAAAAGTTGTGAGCCCGGAGACCGGCCTATAAACCGCGCAGCAAATTGCGGTGGGCGATTCGGGCTGCTGGAACTTCACACCAAATGATCATCACGCATCAGGTATGTGTGAGGTTTTTGCAATCTATATTCACTGCGTTTGCTCGTCTTTTTCTATTTAAGGAGAACGAATGAGCTACATACGCAATATCTTTTCAGCACTAATCCTTGTGTGCGCTTTTGCTTTTAATGTAAGTGCTGATGACCAACTACCAACAATGACTGTCAGCGCCAGCCGCACACCTATTGCTGTGTCTGAGTCTGGAAGTTCCGTCACAATTATCGACCAGCAAGACATAAAGCAGAGACAGGTTCCTTTTGTCAAAGATCTATTACGCGATGTTCCGGGAACAGCGATTAGCCAAAATGGAAGCACTGGCACACTCACACAACTTCGCTTACGTGGATCTGAAGCGAACCATACACTAGTACTTATTGATGGTGTTGAAGCCAACGATATTGCTTTTGGTAGCGAATTTAATTTCGCGCATTTACAAACATGCGGACTTGAACATATTGAAGTACTACGCGGACCCCAAAGCTCTCTATGGGGAAGTGATGCATTGGCTGGCGTAGTCAATGTACAAACCAAAAGAGGCACTGGCCCTCTTCATATTGAAAACACTTTTAGCGGAGGGCGTTTTGATACACGCCAAAATTGTACTGGGTTAAGCGCCGGTAACAGTCTGCATAATTTCTCACTGTATAGTGCTTATTTTGAAAATAACGGCACAAATATTTCCGAGTTAGGTAATGAAGATGACGGATATAGAAATTCCACTCTGAACTTCCGCTACGGACTCAACCCTTACGACAATTTTTCAATTGACATTAGTGGCAGACATGTTGACTCAGAAGTTGAAACAGACCCATTTAGTCCACCAATAGATGGAGATCGAGAAACGGATTCTATTCAAAATTATTTTAAAATTAATTCTAGTCTAACTTTATTTAATGGCACATGGTCTCATCAAGCCGGTATCAGTCTAAATGATACTAAAAATGAAAATCTTGCTGATGGCTTCGAAGATAGCTCAACCGAAGGCGAAAAATTAAAATTCAGTTACCAAACAAGCCTACATCATGCTACCAACTCATCTGACCACACTATTACATTTGCACATGAGCGTGAGCGTGAAAAATTCGTGCAAAAAGGTGAGGTAGACCTGTTATTTGGTGACCCGAATCAAAGACGCAAAGCTTATAATAAAGCATATATAGGTGAATATCGTGTTGGCATATTTGACCAATTATTTTTGAACACCTCAGTCCGCAAGGACGACAATGACGACTTTAAAGACCGTACAACCTATCGTATAACAGCTACATATTCTCCAACTAACTCTGTAACTCAATTCCGAGCTGCTTACGGTACTGGAATAAAAAATCCGAGCTTCGTTGAACGCTTTGGTTTTGCATCTGACTCACTTATTTTCCCTTTTGTGGGAAACCCTGATCTCAAACCAGAAAAATCAAAAGGCTGGGAGACTGGTATAACGCATCTCTTCTCTAACAAATTTCAGTTAACTGCGAGCTATTTTTCTGAGCAACTTAAAGATGAAATTAACGGCTTCTTTCGGCTAGATTCTTCTGAACCTTTTACCTCTATAAATCTTGACGGTGAAAGCAATCGTAAAGGTTTTGAATTCTCGTTTCATGCACAACTAATTCAGAACCTTGATGTCATTGGAAGCTATACTTATGTTGATTCAACACAACCTGATGCTACTGGCAAAACCACAGAGCTCAGAGTACCCAGAAACACAGCTAGCTTGACAGCAAACTATCGTTTTTTGAATCAAAGAGCGAATGTCAACGTGCGCGTTAACTATACTGATGATCAATTTGATACCGATTTTGATACTTTTAGTCGCACTGAACTTGGTGATTATACCCTTGTAAATCTCGCTGGCGAATATCAGCTAAACAACTTCGTTACGATTCAAGGTCGAGTTGAAAACCTATTGAATAAAAAATATCAGGATGTATTTGGTTTTGAAACTCCAGGCATTAATGCACACATTGGCATAAAAATACAAAATAATAAATAATAAATAACTAAGGATAAGCCATGAATGAAGATATGCATCATCCTAGTAGAATATTAACTATCGTTGTTTATAGCTTAATTTTATTTACTGTTCTATCAAGACTATTACCACATCCATACAACTTTACATCGATAGGTGCACTGAGCTTATTCGCTGGTGCATTCCTGCCAGTGAGAGTTGCATGGGTAGCGCCGATTTTTTGCCTAGTCGTGAGTGATGCAGTGGGTGGATTTTATAATCCAATTGTCATGTTTTTTGTCTACCTATGTTTTTTTATTAATACTTTTGTCGGCACATATTTTTTACAAAGCAAGAGAAATATTATTCGTATCACTGGATGTGGATTTTTAGCTGGCTTTATTTTTTACATTATTTCCAACTTTGGTATGTGGTTATCTGGTCTTGGTTACCCGCTAACTTTACAAGGACTGGTAGAGTGTTATATCAATGGACTTCCCTATCTTAAACACACCATTTCTGGAAATCTTTTTTATTCGTATTTTTTGTTTGGTATATATCAAATTGTATTGCTCGTGCATCAACAATCGCTAAGCGAAACTTCTCACAGTAATTAATTTTTAATGCGTATTGCATCATTATTACCAAGTGCTACTGAAATTATTTGTTTACTTGGATTAAAAGAATCCATAGTAGGCATTACGCATGAATGTGATTATCCTATGGACTTAAGCCACATACCCGTTGTTACTAACGCCAGTATTACGCATGATCTGTCCAGCCGTGAGATTGACCAACAAGTACGTGAAGCGCTGTTAAAAAATAATGCTTTATACACTCTGGATTACGCACTACTTGATGAACTGCAACCCGACTTGCTGGTAACGCAATCACTATGTAATGTCTGTGCAGTGGATAAGAATGAAGTCATAGATATTGCATCAAAATTATCTTCTTCACCGCAAGTGATTAATCTTGAACCTACTTCACTAAATGATATGTATACCACTATTGAAATGGTTGCAAATGCCACTAAATGCGAAAGTAAAGCACAAAAAATCATTCGTAATATGAAACATAGAGTCAATGCAGTAAAAGAATCTACCAATGAGTATCTTAAAAATTCTCCCCCTATTCGTATTGTATATTTAGAGTGGATTGACCCTTTGTTTAATTCTGGCTACTGGATATCCGAGTTAATTGAACTCGCTGGCGGTGAAGATTGTCTCGGTAATACACATTCACCAGCAAAAACTATTCATTGGAGTGATATTATTAGCATTAATCCAGATGTTTTAATTGTTGGCTGCTGTGGTTACGATATACAAAGAACTATGCGTGATATACCTATACTAAAAAGCATGCCTGACTGGAAGAATTTAAAATGTTTTAAAACTAAGCGTACGTATATGATTGACGGCAACTGCTATTTTAGTCGCCCATCTCCACGCTTAATTGACAGTTTAGAAATATTAAACCACATGTTACATTCCAATAAACAATATTCTGACCCTCGATATAAGTTGATCGAGTAAATCTATGGCTAATAGGCTAACAAAGATCTATACACGCACAGGCGACGATGGAACCACCGGTTTAGCAAGCGGTGAACGAGTAAGTAAAGATTGTTTATTAATTAAAGCACAGGGCGATTTAGATGAATTGAATGCCAACATTGCGTGCATACTAGCAAGCGGTGTAAGCGAAACCGTTGAACATATATTAGTAGCAATTCAACACCACTTATTCAA
>JANQKJ010000151.1 GCA_028281205.1 Gammaproteobacteria bacterium | reverse complement strand
AAACCAGGACTGCCATAGGTCTCTCCGTCTTCATCACGACCCGCAGGTTCGCAATGTATGCTTTTGATCGCACTTGTTAAATAATCCACAACAATTGCTGCTGCGAATAAACAAACACCTAACCAAACCCAATTGCCACCCAAAACAACGCCTACTAAGGCTAGAAATATTAGGCTTGGGGTGAAGAAATACCTTAAGTTAACTAAAAATTTATGCATAAATCCTCCAGGACTATTATTTTATTTATACATATATACGAATATGTGGCTCCATTTTGGGGCGCTAGATAGTATTTGAAAATGATTCAAATCAATTAAAGATTAGATCGAATGAACCATTTAGTTATGCTGCAAACCATAATGGGATATGCATCAAACTTTATATGCATATCCCTAGGGGTAGAGAGGAGAGTAAAACTAAAAATTAAAAGCGTTTGCCAAAGCCAAGTCCAACCACAATCGGGTCAATGTCCACATCAACTTCGACATTGTCAGACGAAGTTGGGGTATTGCTAAACTTAGCAGTACTATCAATTTTTATGTATTTAATATCGGCATTAATGAACCAGTTATCTTTCAACATATAATCAACGCCAAGTTGCGCTGCAAATCCCCAAGAACTGTCTAAACGCACATCGGAACCTGCAATATCAAGTGGACCTTCTACTTTCTCATCATAGAATTGTGTGTAGTTAACACCGATACCAGCATAAGGTCTGATTGTACCTTCGGGGTTAAAATGATATTGAAGTGTAAGTGTGGGTGGCAGTACTTCAGTATTTATAACTCTACCTAAAGCGCCGAGAGTGCCGCGTGATCTTACTGTATGAGTGGAAGTAGCAAGGATTAATTCTACGCCTATATTTCTGGTGAGCATGTAAGTAATGTCGAGTTCAGGCACAGTGTCGGAATCAACTCCAACACCACTTCCACCAACAGCAGCACCGTTTACTGCGATATCGCCACTACTGTTATCTGGTGAGATATGAATGCCACGTAATCTTACAATCCAACGGTCATCATCAATTCCGCCGGCAGCATAGAGTGATGAGGAAAAAATAAATAGGCACAATAAGCTAACAATAGCTTTAGAAATTATTTGATAAGTCATGATAGTAAATTGAATGTGAATTTGTAAATTCAGTTTATGAGCGCTTATTTAACGTAGCATTGACTTAAGTCAATCATGTTTACAAACACGCACAAAATATATTGGTTAAATGCAGTGCATCACGAAAAAGTGATTCTAGTTTGAACAATCGATATAAATCTTTAACAGCATCCTGCTTATAAACTCAATTAAGCTGTGCATTAGTTTTATATGAGCAAAATAGCAAGTTGTTATATTTACAAGTACTTAAATATGACTACTATGTTGTGTGCGTATTGACTGTGCATGTTTTGTTTATTTTAAAATTGTGAGGATTAGATGGCGGATTCAAAAGATGGTGTAAGAGAAATAAGAATAAATCCTATTGTTCCCTCAGAGTCAGTACTCGTTTCAACAGCACGTGGGTTACGTCCACGCAAAGAAGAAGCTCCAGTAGAACGTGATTCACGCGAACATGTGGAAAAATGTCCATTTTGCGTAGGTAATGAGGAGATGACCCCGCCGACTGTGGCCGCATGGCCCACACCTACTGACTGGCAAGTGCGAGTTGTGGAAAATTTATTTCCTGTACTTAGTCCGCAACAAGATGGAAACGCGTTAAATTTTGGATTGCAAAAAGTCATTGACGGATACGGCCGTCATGAAGTGGTAATCGACCATCGCAATCATGGCATTCGTATAAGTGACATGGAGATTAGTCATATTGAAGGGATATTTTCTGTATTTAGAGATCGCATGCAGGAAATTTACGCCAGTGATACGCGTATTAAATATGTATTGGTATTTAAAAACTTCGGTGCCGCAGCAGGTGCCAGTATTGCGCACACACATAGTCAAATTGTCGCTATGCCTGTGGTACCAGAAAATGTTGTTAATGAATTAACATATACGCGTCAGTATTATGCAAAGTATCAGCAAAATATTTTTCATACCTTAGTTGATGAAGCATTAACATTTGAAGCAACTATTTATGATCGTGAGTCGGGTGAAGTGCGGCGCAAGATTGATGTGGGCCAATATATTATTGAGCGCGGCGAATACTTTATTGCAATTAAGCCTTTTGCTAGTCGTTTTGAGTGGGAAGTGCAAATTTTACCATTAATGCATCAAGCAGATTTCCTTGATATCAAAGATGAACATTTAAAAGATTTTGCAACCGTGCTCAAACATACTATGCAACGTTTAAATGCAGTATTGGGTGGTATGCAATACAATTTCTTTTTACACTCTTTGCCGCATTCAGTTGAGTGGCAAGATTGTGGTGCAAGTTATGTGTGGCATTTAGAGATTTGTCCGCGTACCAGTATACCTACCGGGTTTGAATTGGGATCAGGTTTATTTGTTAGTACTATTAGCCCTGAGGATGCAGCGGAACGTTTACGTGCAGTCAAGCTCTAAGTAGGTTAACTACTTAATTACTTTTTATTTAATGAGCCAGCAAGATAACGACTTTAGCAGTAGTGCCGGGAAATGGATGATTGTATTGTCATGGGTTGCAGCCATTGCACTTATGACTTTACTATTTGGAAATATTCTTGGTAATAAACACAATCCCAATCAAAACATAAGTACTCATCTGCACTCGGATGGTAGTAAAGAAGTCGTGTTGCAAAGCAGTCGCTATGGACATTATGTCGCAAGCGGTAAGATTAATTCTAAACCGGTAGTATTTCTAGTTGATACAGGAGCGAGTTTTGTTTCTGTGCCAGAAAGAGTTGCAAATGAAGTAGGCTTGACTAAAGGCAGGCCTATTACTGCCACCACCGCTAATGGCAACATCATTGTTTACTCAACTATCCTAGATGAAATTAGTGTTGGCGATATTGTCTTAAATAATGTGCGTGCGGACATTAACCCACATATGCCGGGTGAAGAAATATTATTAGGAATGTCATTCCTGCGAAACTTATCTGTAACACATGAAGACGGCATGCTGACTATTCGTCAATAAGCTTAATATTTGATATTTGTAATATTAACTTCATTAAAGCGTCATTTTAGAGCACCAGAATCATCCCACTAGTTAGGGATATTCAAAATGAAAATAATTATTCTGCTTACGGCAATTTTATTACATGTAGCTGTTTCGGTTAATGCAGCAATTTTGACTGGACCTAGTAACAGTTCATTTAATTTTATCAATGCACAGATCGTAATTGATCCTGGGCATAATCTTCTCATTGCACATAATCAGAATATTAACTTTGTTAATACAACAATATCAGGTGGTGAGGGAAGTAGTCTTGCTATATCAACCTCGCTTGGTATTGATATCGATGGAGCCTCTAAATTCTTATTCGGGGCGGGAGGTTCAATCAGCCTCGATGCATCAACAATAAATATTGCTTCAGGTGCTGAATTTGTTATTGACCAATTAGTTGCGGGCGTTAATCCAGAGATCTCGGTTAAACCAATAGTGTCTGAAAACTATATAGTGGGTGATATTGCATCTGTAATTGAATTTGACCCGGTTAATGCTGTGATTTCAACTGGTCGCTTAATTATGCGCACTAATGTTAACACGAACTTAACTACTGCGGGTTCCTTAGTGATTTCGGCGACTGATTCTAATCCAGTAAGTTTGGGTACTGGGATAGAGTTTTCATCTTCTAGTGATATTCAAATTGGTTCAATTATTACTAACGAGTTTGATGTGAGCCAGTTTGGGATTAGTAATAATGTTTTGACTGCTAATATGTCACCGGTACCCATTCCGCCGGCTTTATGGATGTTCAGTTCTGCTATTGCAACTTTATTGGTATTGTTGCGTAGGAGTAAAAGCAAACATAAGTCGGCAGTCGCAGTTTAGTCTTTATCTTTAACGGCTTGCACCAATACCCAAGGGTGGACAACGACACTCCATACATCAGCTTTTTGTTCGTGCCATTGCTTGGCTTGATTATCAAATTGTTTTAATAATAAGCCTTGTTCCATCCACTCGATAATTTTTGTTGCGTCATCGAGTGAAATAGAATATCCCACATCAACCAAGTTAAGTGTATCGCTAACCAGTATAAGTTTCCCCTGAGCATAAAAGCGCTCAAGTTCCTGCCAGGAAATTTTTGCAGTCTCACCAAGTATCTTTGCTTTTTCTTCCTGGATTAGACGTTCAACTTCTCTCATATTTAAATTTTGAAATCAGTATTGAGTTTCTTGCGTACTGGTACGTTTTTTAACACAACATACTGAGGTAAGCCGTTCTTGTATGGGGGGTAGTCTTCACCTTTGATCAGAGGTGATAAATAAGTACGGCAGCGTTTGGTTATGCCAAAGCCGTCTTTAGTGATGTAGCTTGCAGGCATTTTCTTTTCTACATTGGCAACACGTGCGAGTGAGGTACTACCAATTTTCCATTTATATGGATCATTCGAAGTACGCACAATAGTAGGCATAATGGCTGTCTTGCCTTTAAGCGCAAATTCTACTGCCGCTTTACCTACTGCATATGCCTGTTCGACATCGGTTTTAGAAGCGATATGTCTGGCTGCACGCTGTAAATAATCAGCCACTGCCCAATGGTATTTGTAGCCGGTTTCATCTTTAATCATTTGAGCAACTACAGGAGCAACACCACCTAACTGCTTATGACCAAATGCATCCACACTGCCTGCGTCTGCCAGGAAAGTACCATCTCTATATGCAGCACCTTCAGAAACAACAATTGCACAGTAACCATACTTCTTCACGCATTCTTTTACGCGTTTCATAAATGCTGTTTTCTTAAAAGGTATTTCGGGGAATAAAATTATGTGCGGGGCATCGCCTTCTTTTTCTGCTGCTAGGCCACCGGCAGCAGCAATCCAGCCTGCATGCCGCCCCATTACTTCCATGACAAAAACTTTAGTAGAGGTTTTAGCCATCGACGCAACATCAAAACCAGCCTCGCGGATGGATACGGCAACATATTTTGCAACCGAGCCGAAACCAGGGCAGCAGTCAGTGATTGGTAAATCATTATCAACAGTTTTAGGGATACCAATACATTGAATGGGATAGCCCATTTTTTTTGCTTAGTTGAGACACCTTGTGCGAAGTGTCTTGTGAATCGCCGCCAC